>CALWZX010000023.1 GCA_944386125.1 uncultured Clostridia bacterium
ATCTACAATGAAAGAAGGATTACATCCAAATTATACAGAAGCAACAATTACATGTGCTTGTGGAAATGTAATGAAAACAAATTCAACAAAAGCTGATATGAAAGTTGATATTTGTTCAAAATGTCATCCATATTGGACAGGAAACTTAAAAAGAGAAACAACTGGTGGTAGAGCAGATAAATTTAAAAAGAAATATGGAATTCAATAAAATGTATAAAAAGTTTATTTTTAATGAACACGAGTTATTAAGGAAAGTTAATAATTTGGGTTCTTTTTTTATGCTGAATCCCCAAAAAAATATATTTACAAAATTCGACATTAATGGTATAGTAAAATTAAGTATTATAAAAAATTTATGAGAACTATTATTAGTTCAGATATGGAGGAAAATATGGGATTTATTAAAGCTTTTACAGGAGCATTAGGAGGAACTTTTGCTGATCAATGGAAAGATTATTATGTTCCTATGCAAAATGTTCCAGGAACTGCAGCCATTTTTCAAGCAGTACCACAAGGAACAAATAATGGAAGAGGTTCAAACACAAAAGGATCTGAGAATATTATTTCTAACGGAAGTAAAATTGTAGTACCAGAAGGTACAGCACTTATTACTTTACAAGATGGTGCTATCACGGGTCTTATTACAGAACCAGGAGGCTTTATATATACATCAGAGGATAGTAATGCAAAATCTATGTTTGCAGGAGATGGAATTATATCTTCTACTATTTCGCAAAGCTGGGAAAGATTTAAATTTGGAGGACAACCAGCTTCACAGCAATTAGCTTTCTATGTAAATTTAAAAGAAATACCTAATAATCGTTTTGGAACCCAATCAGAAATTTATTGGGATGATGCATACTTAAATGCACAAGTAGGAGCAATAACAAGGGGAACATATACTTTAAAAATTATAGATCCTTTATTATTTATAAAAAATTTCGTACCAGCAGAGTATTTGCAACCAGATGCACCAATCTTTGATTTTGCCGATATGGATAATGATGCAGGAGCACAACTATTTAATGAAGTAGTAAGTAGCTTATCAGCAGCATTTTCAAATTATACCAATGATCCAAGTAAGGGAAATCGTATTGCAAAAATACAAGGTGATCAAATTGGTTTTGCAAAATCATTATCACAAGCTGTTGAAGAAGGATATAGTTGGAAAACAGACAGAGGACTTGAAATAGTAAAAGTAGCAATTCAAGCAATTGAATATGATGAAGATACCAAAAAATTATTAAGTGATGTAAAAAAAGCAGATGCATTATCTGGTGCTCGTGGAAATTCTTTCATGCAACAATCAGTAGCTCGTGGAATGCAAGCAGCAGGAGAAAATCCTAATGGAGGAGCCGGAGCAATGGCTTTTATGGGAATGGGATTAAATGCAGTAGGAGGAGCAGTTGGAGGTTTACAACAACCAGTTAATCAACCAAAGCAAGAAGAGGATCCATTTGAAAAATTATCTAAATTAAAGAAAATGCTTGATGCAGGATTAATTACGCAAGAAGATTATGACGAACAAAAGAAAAAAATCTTGGGGGTGTAGTAAGTGGCAATATATGATGAACCAAAAATTGTAGAAACAGATGTAGGGGCAAAAGATGGACAAAATAAATGCCCAAAATGTGGTTCAACAGATATTTCTTTAAATGCGAAAACAGGACTTTTAAGATGTAATTTTTGTAGACATGAATTTGAACCAGAAAAAGTACAGGGATTAGAAACAGATATTAGCCAATTAGAAGGTGAAATCATTGGATCAGGCACACAAGATATCGAAGAGGATTCTCAAAATATTATGACTTTGAAATGTAGTAGTTGTGGTGCAGAAGTTGTAATTGATACTTCTGAAAGTACACAAGCTAGATGCCACTGGTGTAGAAATACTTTATCGATTAATCAGCAGATTCCTAATGGAGCAATTCCAGATGTTGTATTACCATTTAAATTAACCAAAGCGGAGGCTAAAGAACAAATTGAAGGATTTGTAAAAAAGAGGAAGTTTTATGCACATCCAAAATTTGTTCAAGAATTTACTACAGATAACATAATGGGAGTATATTTGCCATATATGGTAGTAGATATTAATTCTCATGCATCCTTTAAAGGAAGGGGAGAACATGAAGTTAGAAGTTATACTCGCGGTAGTAAAGAGAATAGAAGAGTATATTATGATGCTGATTTATATGATGTGGAGCGTGAGTTTGATTTAACAATAGAAGGTTTAACTGTAGAGTCAAGTTCAGATAAGTTAAATAGAAATTCCAATAATACGAATAATGTTATTAATGCTATTATGCCTTTTGATATTGAAAATTGTGTCAAGTATAATGCAAATTATTTAAAAGGCTATACTTCAGAAAAACGTGATACGAATATAGAAGACTTAAGACCTTTGGTAGAAGCCCAATCAAGAGATATAGCTAGGTTTGCTGCAAATGATACTTTAAAGCAATATGACCGTGGAGTTAATTGGAGTAAGGAGAGTCTGGAAGTAAAAGGAAAGCAATGGAAAACAGCTTATTTACCAGTATGGTTATACAGTTATTTACAGCAAAAGGGAGATAAAAAAATTCTACACTATGTTGCACTTAATGCTAGAACAAAAGAAATTATGGGAAGTGTTCCTGTATATACTTCTAAATTATTATTAATCTCATGTTTGATAGAAGTAGTAGCTATTATTGCTACATTGCTAATAGACTTTAAATATGATTGGCTATTTTTACTAGCAGGTTTTATATATTTCTTCATGATGTATATGAAATATCGTAATAGCAATGCAAGACATCATCATGAAATAGAAACTAAAAGAAAGATGTTCCATCTTAGAAAAGAAGATAGACTAATTAGAAGAGAAACAGGGCTGTCTAATTCAAGAATAGAAGGAGCCAATAATACGAGAGTAACTGGTCAAAATATGGGTGAAACAGTCATGAATGCATTTACCAATTTTAAATAAATAAAAAAAGAGAGGATATATGAAATTTGCATATATCCTTTCTTTTTTTTGTTATTGAATAACAATGTTATAAATTTTATTTGGTACGTAAATTTCTTTAATGATATGTTTTTCTTCAAGTAATCCACAGATGGTTTCTTGTTTGTGGATAATATCCTTTACAACTTCTTCAGATGAGTCTTTTGGAATAGAAATAGTAGCTTTTACTTTTCCATTTATTTGAACAGGAATTTGAATTTCTTCATCTACTAATTTACTCTCATCATATGTTGGCCATGTTTCATAAGTAATGGTATCATTATGACCTAAATAGTTCCAAAGTTCTTCTGTAATATGAGGGGTTACAGGGTTTAATAATTTTAAGAATCCTTCTGCATATTCTTTTGGAAAAATATCTTCTTTATATACATGATTAATAAATATCATCATTTGGCTTATGGCAGTATTGAAATACATATTCTCATAATCAGAAGTTACCTTTTTTACAGTAAAGTGATAAACTTTTTCAAGGTTTGGATTAGATTTTTCTTGAATTTTATCTGTTTCTGTGTACAATCTCCATACACGCTCTAAAAATCTTTTAGCTCCATCTATTCCAGTAGTAGACCATGGTTTAGCACTATCAATTGGCCCCATAAACATTTCATATAATCTTAAGGAGTCAGCTCCATGGCTGTGAACAATATCGTCAGGATTAATAACATTACCTTTAGATTTGCTCATTTTCTCACCATTTGTTCCTAATATCATTCCTTGATGACGAAGTGCTTGGAAAGGTTCTTTTACAGGAACAATACCCTTATTATATAAATAGTTATTCCAAAATCTTGAATACAATAAATGCCCAACAGCATGTTCTGGACCACCCATATAAAGGTCAACTGGTAACCAATGTTCCATTAACTTTTTATCAGCAATTTCATTTGGATTGTGTGGATCTATATAACGTAAGAAATACCAACTAGAACCAGCAGAACCTGGCATAGTACTTGTTTCTCGTTTGGCAGGTTTTCCATCTATTGTTTTGGTATTTACCCAATCAGTTGCCCTATCTAAAGGAGAAGCTCCTGTTTTAGAAGGACTATAGTCTTCTAATTCTGGTAAAGTTAATGGTAATTCAGAATCATCTAAAGCAATTGGATTTCCATCTACAAATTCAATAGGAATAGGTTCTCCCCAATAACGTTGACGAGCGAAAATCCACTCTCTAAGTTTATAATTTACTTTTTTACATCCAATTTTATGCTCTTCAAGCCAATGAATCATGGTATGAATAGCATCTTCTTTATTAAGTCCATTTAGAAAATCAGAATTAATATGAACGCCATCTTCTGTAAATGCTTCTTTCTCAATATTTCCGCCATCTAGTACAGGAATGATATCTAATCCGAATTTTTTTGCAAATTCATAATCACGTTCATCATGAGCAGGTACAGCCATAATAGCACCTGTTCCATAACTGGCAAGAACATAATCCGAAATCCAAATAGGAATACGTTTTTGATTAACAGGATTAATAGCATAACTACCAGTAAACACACCTGTTTTTTCTTTATTTAATTCAGTTCTTTCTAAATCTGATTTTGAAGCAGCAACATTTATATAATTTTGTACATCTGCTTTTTGAGGAGAAGTAGTAATTTTTTCTACTAAAGAACTCTCAGGGGCAAGTACACAATAAGTAGCACCAAATAAAGTATCTGGTCTAGTAGTAAACACCGTAAAGGAAAGGTCATCAAAACCATCGATAGTAAACTTTACTTCTGCACCAGTAGATTTTCCAATCCAATTTCTTTGAATCTCTTTAGTAGATTCTGGCCAATCTAATTCTTCTAAGCCTTGTAGTAAAGTTTCAGCATATTGAGGAATATCTAAAACCCACTGTTTCATGTTTTTACGTACAACAGGAAAGCCTCCTCTTTCAGACTTACCATTGATTACTTCATCATTAGAAAGAACAGTTCCTAATTCCTCACACCAATTAACAGGCATATCTACTAATTTTGCAAGACCATCTTCAAATAATCTTTTAAAAATCCATTGTGTCCAATGGTAAAAATCAGGATCAGCAGTCGAAACTTCTCTATCCCAATCAAATGAAAGTCCAAGCATTTTTAATTGTTTTTTAAAGGTAGCAATATTTTGTCTAGTAAACTTTCCAGGATGATTACCTGTTTTTATAGCATATTGCTCAGCTGGTAATCCAAAAGCATCCCATCCCATAGGGTGTAAAACGTTGTATCCCTGCATTCTTCTCATTCTTGCCATAATATCTGTAGCAGTATAACCCTCTGGATGACCAACATGTAATCCTTGACCTGATGGATAAGGGAACATATCTAAAGCATAATATTTAGGTTTAGAAAAATCCCAAATATCTGTAGCAAAAGTTTTATGGTCGTCCCAGTATTTTTGCCATTTTTCTTCAATTTTGTTAAACTCATAAGCCATGTAATCAAATCCTTTCTCATATTGATTTTACTAGCAACGATTATACTACAAAAAGCTTGACAGTTCAATAAAAAAAGGAAAAAAAACTGTCGATAAAATCTTATAAAAATACATTGATTTTTATGAGGATATAGTATATGATGAAAGCAAACTAAAAAGAGGAAAAAGCTCTTTTAAAAGACGGGAGGTATTTTATGGATAACTACAGTGAAGAGGAAAAGGCAAAAGTAAAGAAAATGATTGATGAGTTGGTAGAAAAGGCAAAGATTGCAGCAAAAGAATATTTGAAGTTAGATCAAGAACAAGTCAATCATATTATTAAACAAATGTCTATGGCAGGTTTGGAAAATCATATGAAACTTGCAAAAATGGCAGTAGAAGAAACAGGAAGAGGAATATATGAAGATAAAATTACAAAGAATATGTTTGCAACAGAATATATTTATCATAGTATTAAATATGCAAAAACAGTAGGAGTTATAGAAGAAAATGAAGAAGAAGGATATACAGAAATAGCAGAGCCGGTAGGAATTATAGCAGGGGTTACACCGGTTACCAATCCTACTTCTACAACCATGTTTAAATCAATGATCGCAGCAAAAACAAGAAATGTTATTATTTTTGGTTTTCATCCTTCAGCACAAAAATGTAGTGTTGAAGCTGCAAAAATTGTAAGAGAGGCTGCCATAAAAGCAGGTGCACCAGAAAATTGTATTTTATGGATAGAAGAGCCATCCGTATTAGCAACCAATATGCTTATGCATCACCCAGATGTTAATTTAATTTTGGCAACAGGGGGAAAAGGCATGGTACAAGCAGCATATTCTTGTGGAAAGCCAGCATTAGGAGTAGGACCAGGAAATGTTCCTTGCTATATAGATAAAACAGCAAAATTAAAAACATCTGTAAATGATTTAGTACTTTCTAAATCGTTTGATAATGGAATGATTTGTGCTTCAGAACAATCAGTCATTGTAGATGAAGAAATTCATGAAGAATTTGAAAAACTTATGAAAGAAGCCGGATGTTACTTTTTATCAAAAGAGCAAACAGATAGCTTAAGAGATACTATGTTCATTAAAGAAAAAGGAGAATCTTTAAATAGTAATATTGTAGGAAAAAGTCCATACCAGATTGCCTCACTTGCAGGTATAGAAGTTCCAAAAGATACAAAAGTATTGGTATTACATGAAAACGGAGTAGGAATTGAATATCCATTTTCTAAAGAAAAATTAAGTCCTGTACTTGCTTATTATATTGTTAAAGATTCTGAAGAGGGAATAAACCTTGCAGAAAAATTAATTGAATTTGGAGGAATGGGACATTCTGCAGTTATTCATTCAGAAGATAGAAATACTATTTTACAATTTTCAGAAAGAGTAAAAGTAGGAAGAATTATTGTTAATTCACCATCTACTCATGGAGCAATAGGAGATATATATAATACCAATATGCCATCTTTAACATTAGGATGTGGAACTTTTGGGGGAAATTCAACAACAGCGAATGTATCATCAGTTAATTTAATTAATGTTAAAAAAGTTGCGAAAAGGAGAGTTAATATGCAATGGTTTAAAATTCCTAATAAAATATATTTTGAAGCAGGGTCAATAGCCTATTTAGAAAAAATGCCAGATATTTCAAGAGCATTTATTGTTACAGATAAATCTATGGCAGATTTAGGCTATGTTGATAAAATTTTATATCATTTAAGAAAAAGGAATGAATATGTACATTCAGAAATTTTTTCAGATGTAGAGTCAGATCCATCCTTTGATACAATCAAAAAAGGTGTAGCCATGATGAATGAGTTCAAACCAGATGTGATTATTGCACTAGGAGGCGGAAGTCCTATAGATGCTGCAAAAGGTATGTGGTTATTTTATGAACATCCAGATGCAGATGTAGAAGGATTAAAATTAAAGTTTATGGATATTCGTAAACGTACATATAAGTTCCCTAAACTAGGAGAAAAAGCTAAAATGGTAGCTATTCCAACTACATCAGGAACAGGATCTGAAGTAACATCTTTTGCGGTTATTACAGATAAGAAGTTAAGCAAAAAATACCCACTTGCAGATTACGAACTAACACCAGATGTAGCTATAGTAGACCCTGATTTAGTTATGACATTACCAAAAAGCATTACAGCAGATACAGGAATGGATGTATTAACACATGCAATTGAAGCATATGTATCTAATATGGCATCTGATTATACAGATGGTTTAGCTGAAAAGGCAGTAGAATTAGTATTCCAAAATTTAAGAACTGCATGGGAACAAGGAAATAACGCATATGCAAGAGAAAAAATGCATAATGCAAGTACTATTGCAGGAATGGCATTTACTAATGCATTTTTAGGAATTAACCATTCTTTAGCACATAAAATAGGAGCAGAATTCCATTTACCACATGGAAGAATTAATGCTATTTTATTACCATATGTTATTGCCTATAATGCTTCAAAACCTACAAAATTTGTATCTTTTCCAAAATATGAATATTTTATAGCTGATCAAAAATATGCAGCTCTTGCTAAAAAATTAGATTTACCAGCAGGTACAGTAGAAGAAGGAGTACAATCACTGATTCATGAAATCAAGAAATTAAATACAGACTTAAATATTCCAAAAAGTTTCCAAGAAGCAGGTATTAATGAAGAAGATTTTATGGCAAAAGTAGATATGCTTGCAGATAGAGCTTTTGAAGATCAATGCACAACTGCTAATCCACGTTTACCATTAGTAACAGAATTAAAACAAATATTAATAGATAGTTATTATGGAAAATAAACAAAAAAAGTTGACATAACAATTTTAAAAAGATATAATAAGAAAAAATAAAAAAGGGAGGGCATTATGACGCGGGACAACGATTTAGATAGCATCTTTTCAGAATTGAATCGAATGCTTATCATATCTGGATTCAGTTATGAAACCATCAAAAAATTAGTAATTATAATTGGTATGGAAGTATCTAGTACAATTGATGAAGAATTTTTAACCTTGCAAGGGGTGTATACCAAAAATGTTACCAAATATCTAAAACAGGTTATGCTAGAACAAAATTATGAGGAAGAAGAAATAAAAAAAATTCTTACTTATAGACAGTGGTTGTATCGTAGACAATATATAGAAAAATTTATGCAATTTAGGGGAAGGCTCATACAACAGGCCTCTATAAGGCATTATGACTGTACAGAACAAGGAATCAACGACAAAATTGACTATGTATTACAAGAATTAGGTTTTGAGAAAGAAGCAACAGTAACATACGTATATATTAGAAAGGTAATTCAGAATTTATTAGAAAAATATAAAATGAATACTGTATATTGCTGGACATTTAATAGGGCATGCTTTGAAGTAGGAAAACAATATGGAATATTACCGCAATACCTAGCAAACTGTATAAGACGAGACATTAAAATGCATCTAAAGCCATATAACTTTTTAGGGTTAGATGTAGGAAAGGCAAACACAAAGAAATTTTTCAATACAATTTGTAAACATATCATGAATTACTAATAAAGGAGCATCTTCAAAAGATGCTCCTCTTTTCTTGGTAATATTGTTGAAAAATGGCAGAAAATAGGGTATAATAAAGATACTTTGTATAAAAAAGAGAAAATTTTTTAGCATAAAATCACAAGTATAGCATATATTAATTAATAGAAATAAACTAGGGGGAGTGATTTTATGGAATACACAAAAGATATAACATTAGATATTTTGTATGCCAACCAAAAGAAAAAAACAAAAAAGCATGTGGCATTTATCAGTATTATTATTGCTTTAGTGATTTTGTTATCAGGAATTGATTTTTTATTGTTATCTTATTTTATACAAGTACTACAATTATGTTAAAAGTAGAGGGAAAATATGAAAATTGCAAGTGAATGGAAAGATTATGAAATATTAGATATGGCAAATGGAGAAAAATTAGAACGTTGGAAAGATATTATTTTAGTAAGACCAGATCCTCAAATTATATGGAAGGACAAGTCCTTTCCGGGAAAATGGAAGGAAGTAAATGCTAAATATAATAGAAGTAATACAGGAGGAGGTTCTTGGGAATATAAAAAAAACATGCCAAAAGTATGGCAAGTAAAATATAAAAATTTAATATTTAATATTAAACCAATGGGATTTAAACATACAGGATTATTTCCAGAACAAGCTGTTAACTGGGACTGGATGATGAAAAAAATACAAGAGGAAAAAAGAGAAATTAAAGTATTAAATTTATTTGCCTATACTGGCGGTGCTACTGTAGCTTGCCTAGCAGCAGGAGCACAAGTTTGTCATGTGGATAGTTCAAAAGGAATGGTAACATGGGCAAAAGAAAATATAATTTCTTCAAATTTGCAAGATAAAAAAGTTCGATACATTGTAGATGACGTAGTTAAATTTGTTAATAGAGAAATAAGAAGAGGAAATACATATGATGCTATAATTATGGATCCACCTTCTTATGGAAGAGGAACAAATGGAGAAGTATGGAAATTTGAAGAGAACATTTGTGATTTAGTAGAAATATGTTCACAATTACTTTCTAAAAATCCTTTATTCTTTCTTATTAATTCCTATACAACAGGAATTTCAAGCCAGGTATTAGAAAATTTATTGCAATTAAATATTCAAAAAAAATATGGCGGAAAGTTAGAAAATGGAGAAATAGGACTTCCTATGAGTCATTCTTCTTTGATATTACCATGTGGAATATATGGAAGATGGGAGAAATAGATGCAGGATTTAAATATAATTTATGAAGATAATCATATAATAGTAGTAGAAAAATTAGAAAATGTTCCTTCACAAGCAGATAAAACAGAAGATATAGACATGCTTACTTTAATAAAGCAATATTTAATAGAAAAATACCATAAACCAGGTGATGCTTATGTGGGGTTAGTTCATAGATTGGATAGACCAGTGGGAGGCATAATGGTATTTGCCAAAACTTCTAAGGCAGCAAGTAGGTTAAGTGAGCAAGTGAGAAGTAAAATATTTCAAAAACAATATTTGACAATTGTTAACGGAAAAATGGAAAAAGACCAAGATGTATTGATAGATTATTTATTAAAAAATGAAAAAAAGAATATGAGTAAAGTAGTAAAAGAAGGAACTAAGAATGCAAAGAGAGCAGAACTAGAATATGAAGTTGTAAAATATGATCAAAAATTAAATTTATCTGTTTTAAAAATACATCTTCATACAGGACGACATCACCAAATTAGAGTACAATTATCAAGTAGAGGACATAGTATATATGGGGATCAAAAATACGGTGGAAGAGGACATGGAAAACAGATTTGCTTATGGGCATATTCTTTAGGATTGCAACATCCTATTACTAAAGAAGAAATGCATTTTAAACTCTTACCAAAATTAGAGAAGAGTTGGAAAATACTAGAAGATATTCCGAAAGAAAAATTATGTTAATTTTATGAAATAGATAAAAATATATATGAAAAAGAAAAAAGAGCTTTTCATATATATTTTTTTGCCTTTTATAAACAAATGATTTTATATGAAAAAATAAAATATATAATGAAACAAGATAAAGAAAGGACAAGCCATGATAGATAAATTTTGTGAATATTTAGTAAAAAAAATGCGTAAACAGTCACCAGAAATGACTGATGAAGAAGCAGAAGTAGTGCTATATGGAGTACAACTGATTATAGGGGAAATCCCCAAAATTTTATTACTATTTATAGTAGGAATTTTATTGGGTTTTTGGTGGCAAACTTTAGCAGCATTTATATTGATATTACCCTATAGAACAGTAACTGGAGGTTTTCATCTAAAAACACACTTAGGATGTATTCTTTGCACGAATTTATTCTATTGTGGAAATGCTATTTTAAGTACATACTTTACTTTCCCAAATGATTTAATAAAATACTTGGTTATTCTAGGAATTTTTATTTTATCTATTATATGTATTACCAAATATGCTCCTGCAGATACAACTAATGTGCCAATATTAACCAAAAAAGAAAGAAAAACAAAAAAGTGCTTTTCTTACATAATTTTAGTAATCAATACAATTTGTGCTATTGTCATACCAAATACAATTATATCTAATATTTTTACTTTCGGAACATTAATACAAACTTGTTCTATTACAAGGATTGCTTATAAAATTACAAAAAATGAATATGGATATGAAGCTTATCAAAAAGAAATGCAAAGACAGGAAGCAACTTCAACATTAAGTTAATAACTGTATAGCCGGCCGGCATTACATTTATTATATATATTAAACGTAGGAGGAATGAAAAATGTTAAAAATGCTTAAAAAAATGGCAGAAAAATATGCAAAAGCAACTAATACAGCATGTATTATCATTGGATTAATACATCAACCAAAAATGCCAGCTTCTTTAATAAAAAAAGATTAATAAAAATAAAAAAGATTAGTAAAACGACAAAACTTACAAATATCCTTAAAAAATCAGATAGAGTTATTCTATCTGATTTTTTTAATAAAAGATTTCTAATTGTTGCCTAAAGAAAACAGCATTTTTAGTGGTAAATAAATTAAGATTATTATTTTTCTTTAAAATTTTATGAACTTCCCATAAACCTAGTCCAGTATTACCTGGTTTGGAAGAAACGCCTTTTTGGAAAATCTTTTCTGTGTCTACATTTTTATTATTATAAGTATTTTCAACAATTAATACTTGCATATTACGGTTATCTGCTTTACGGATACAAACATTAATAATTTTTTCTTCACACTCTTTGGCAGCTTCAATAGCATTGTCCATTAAAATACCAAGAATTCTAGTAAATTCATAAATTTTCATATGTAAAGAATTTAAATCAATAAATATTTCTAAATTAATTTTTATACCTAATTGATTAGCACGATGATATTTAGTTGCTAGAACATTATAAATAGCATGGTTGTTTACAATACTTGGATTCAAAGTAGCAAGATTATCTAATTGTTTATAATCTTTCATCAGTTGAGTATAATATTTTTTCAAACCTTCAATATCTTCTGCAAAAATATATCCACCAACACCATTTAGAATATTACCAAAGTCATGTTTAAAGGCACTAATATCATCATAAAATAATTGTAAAGTTTGTTTAGATAATTGTTCGCGCTCAAGATTTTCTGTGGTAATAGATAATTCTGTAGTACTTATAAAACTTAATACAGAAATGATAAAATATGCAATTAAAATGATAATATTGAAAATATTTAATAATGCAGAGTTAACATCCGTATAGTAAAATACTAAAAAGAATTGAAAACCAATAATTAGTGTAGCTAATATTAAATTAATGAACAATAGTCTTTTAGTATGTTTATTTAAATTACCTAAAAAGGAAAGCGAAAAGTTGTATTTCTTTATGATTCTATAAAGCAAGTATATACAAGAATATATGCAAAGAGATACTGCGATTCTATATATGGGAACATACATTAAACTTGTAAAACTAGTTTTTGTAAAAACATAAATTAAATTGCTAAAAACTAATTCTAATAATAATCCTAAAGCAAAAGCAATAATTTCAGCAATAAAAGCTTTTAACTTACTTGTTTTAAAAATAAAATAAATATTTAAAGGCAAAATAAACATATTTAAGATTGTGGCATATGGATCGGGTATAATAGTTCTATTAATAAAACATAATAGAGAGGTAGAAATAACGTATAAAATTTTTTGTTTTTTAGAAGAGTGAATTTCTAAAAAAGTAGTTACCAAAAGCATAATTACAATAGTATCTATAATTACTAAAGGAATTATTATTAATGTATTCATCAACTCATTTTCAGTAGTAAAAGCTGTTATAATATTCTGTAGAATTTCCATCATTTTTTCAAAACCTCCATTAAATAATTTTTATATTT
Organism: uncultured Clostridia bacterium; assembly: GCA_944386125.1. Taxonomy (GTDB): domain Bacteria; phylum Bacillota; class Clostridia; order TANB77; family CAG-508; genus UMGS1663. Next base: position 13,298 of record CALWZX010000023.1, read on the forward strand.
TGGACCAATAAAGCACTCTTCTTCAAACTTTTTATTAAAACTAATATAGGTATCTTTTGAAGAAATTTGAGATATGTGATTTATATTAACAATATATGACTTATGGCATCTGATAAAATTAGGAGGTAATATACCTTCTAACTTTTTAAAAGAACTATATAATTTGTATTCACGATTTTCAGTATAAAATATTAATTGCATGCCTTCCTTTTTTATAAAATATACACTACTTTCATCAATAATGGTGGTGTTATTATTTAAACGAATAAAGAACGGTTTTCTTTTTGAACAGTGAATATCATCTAATAATCGAACTATAGTTTCATTAAGCCTTTCCTGTGTAATTGGTTTAGGAATAAAATCAAATGTTTTACAACGATAAGCAATTAAAATATATTCTAGATGAGCACTAGTAAATATAATATAAATATCTTTATTATATTTTCTAATACTCTCTGCTAAATCCAGTCCAGAAGTACTTGTTTTTAAATCAATATCAAGAAATAAAACATTAACTGTATGATTAGAAAAATAATCTAGAACTTCTTGAGGTTTTGTAGCCAATAAATCAATTTGGGCGTCTATATTATGTTCTATAAAAATAGACTTTAACATAGTGGACAATCTTTCCAACATAACTTTATTATCATCGCATAAAACAAAACTCAACATTTATATCCCCCATATATTTATCAAAATTTGACATATATATATAATTTTTTTCTAAAATTTTCCAGTACTGTTAAATAATAATTCAAAAATTTGTAGATGTCAATAGAAATTAGAAAATAAAAAAAGAAAATGTCGAAACATGAAAAATGGTTGAAACTGTAAGGCGTGCATAAAATTAAAACTTGGGAAAAAAAGTAAAAAAATGGGCATAACAAATTGTTATAAGAAGAAACTATTAATAAAAAGTAACAAATTATCTATATTGTAATAATGAGTTACTCTTTTTATTTGCTAGTATTTAGCATAAAATTATCGTATTTTCATACAATAAAATAAAATCAATAGAGGAGAAAGTAAATGAAAAGAAAGTATGTTATTATTATTTTTATTATAGTTATTAGTCTTATGCTAATAGATTATATATTTTTTAATGAATCAGATGCCAAACAAACTTCTGGAAGTATAGTAGAAACTATGAGTAACCAAAAAATAGAGTGGGGAATTAAAAGAAACAATAATCATAATCAACCTGATTTAGGAAGTAAGAACAAAAAAATAATAGATGAAAATAATGGTATTGCTATGGGAAATAAAGAAAGTAAAAATGTGTATCTTACCTTTGATGAAGGCTATGAAGCTGGATATACAGAAAAAATTTTAGAAACATTAAAACAAAATAATGTAAAAGCAGCCTTTTTTATTACAGCTCATTATGTGAACACAAATCCTGACTTAGTTCAAAAGATGATTGATGAGGGGCATATAGTTGGAAACCATACACCTAAATATCTAATGTCAATCAAGTATAAAACAATAAAAATATAGAACAATAGGCCATTTAAGGAATAAAAAGAAAAATTAAAAAATTGAATTTTTAAACAATGGTAGAATCATCTTGCTATTTTTTTTTCACTATAATATAATGACTTCATAGAAAAAATAATAGGAAATTTAAAAGTAGAATTATTAGAAATAAAAATAGGGGGGATACCATTATGTTAAAAAAGAAGATAAATATTCATATCATCATAATGAGTATGATAATGGTTATAGCACTAATATACTCACAGTATAGATTATTAATAGCAGATAGAGTTATAGACGATTGGGTATTTTGGGGAATTAATATTGCATTTATCTTTTTCACAATCTTATTTATAGGACTTGGCATATACATATATAATAAAAAAGATTTAAAGCCAGAAAAAGCTTTATTATATATTGTACCAATATTTGCTATATTAATGAGTATAACAATTCCTGTGTCTAGAGGGCACGATGAATTTGCTCATTGGATAAGATCTTATGAAGTTTCGGAAGGTGTTCTACTTACACCAATAATAGATAATCAAGCAGTAACTACACTTCCAAAAGCAGTGCAAAATGTAGTTGCAGAAAGAGAAAAAGCAGTTTTCAAATATGTAGATGCTATAAAGCTATTAGATGTTAAAATAGATGAAAATGATGTAGGACCTTTTTATAATCCTAATGCAGCAACTTATTGTTTTGTACAATATTTACCACAAGCAACAGGTATCAATATAGGACAACTATTTACGGATAATCCATTACTTTTAGCATATATGGCTAGATTAGTAAATTTAATAACATGTATGATCATCTTATATTTTGCAATTAAATTAATTCCTTTTGGTAAGAACATATTGTTACTAATTGCAACAATACCAATTGCCATAGAGGGATTTACAACTATGTCTCCAGACGGAATCACAATTGCTATTTGTGCCTTATTTATTGCATATTTGTTGAACGTTATCTTTAATAAAGAAAAGTGTGGAAAAAAGGAAATCATTATATTAACTGTTATTGGTGCAATAGTTTCTCTATGCAAAATAGTATACTTACCAATAGTATTTTTGAGTTTAATGATACCTAAAAATAAGTTTGAAAGTAGAAAAAAACAAGTATTAAGTATTTTGACAATTATAATGGTTGGCGTTATTTGTAATTTGGTTTGGTTATATATCGGAAGTAGTGTACTATTGGATACTAATACATCAGGGTCAGTAAGCAAGGTATCTACCATACTATCTATGCCTATATTATATGCTCAAAAACTAATAAGTACATTTTTAAATGGATCTAATAACTATTTTTTATCATTATTTGGCGGACAACTAGAATGGAATGAAGTAGCAAGAACAGATATTGTACCATATATATTAGCAATATTAGCACTTGTAGCAACTTTTTCAGAAAGCAAATTAAAAAACGCATTTAATAAGTTTCAGAAAATTATCATATGCTTTGTAATTATTTCTATAATTTTATTGATATTTACAAGCATATATATACAATGGTCTGGTAAGGATTATGCTTATATAAATGGTGTACAAGGAAGATATTTTTTACCAATATTATGCTTAGTTTTATTTATAGTAGGATCGCTTAAAATAAATACCAATTATAAAGAAACAACAATAACAAAACTTATATGTATAAGTAGTTATATAGTTCAAATATTAACAATTGGTTCTATTGTGAGCCTACATATATAAATAGAAAATACATTAAAAAAGTAGAAGGAGATAAAAATGAGTATGAAGCACAAATACAATATAATAACTTTATGCGGTTCTATCAAATTTAAAGATGAATTTATAAAAGTTCAAGAAAAACTTACATTAGATGGAAATATTGTTTTTACGCCGAATTTTTTTACTAGTATAAAAAAAGAGCAAATAGATGAAAAGACAAAGCAAATGCTAGATGAAATGCATAAACAAAAAATAGATATGTCAGATGAAATTTATGTAATTAATTTTGAAGGATATATCGGAGAAAGTACAAAATCTGAAATTGAATATGCAAAAACAAAAGGTAAAAAAATTTCTTACTTGGAAAGTTGAAAGAAAAAATTCGATATGAGCTCACTTTTACTAGTAATAGACTTGCAAAATGCTTTTATTAATGAACATACAGAAAAGTTACCTGATAGGATAAAAGTAATTATTGATAATAATAAATATGATTATGTTGCATTTACAAGATTTATAAATTTTGAAGATAGTATATTTGTAAAAAAAATTAAATTGGAGAGGTTGTATATTGAAAATAGGATTTCACTTATTTGAATTAGAATATAATGTCTATGTGTTAAAAAAGTAGTATAAATTACAATTTTGTAATAAGAGATATTAAGAAATTTGAAGTGAACCCAAATTATTAGACAAAAAAGTTTAATAAGGAGGGTTCATTTTTATGTCAAAATATTCAAAATTTGTCCGATTTTCATACTTTATAACAGAGATTAATAGTAGAGGAATAATTTAAAATATTATTCATAAGATTAAACAAAACTAAAAGGAGTAAAACCAAAATGAAAAACGGACAAAATGTGAATATTCAAATAGAATACGGAAAAGAAAATTTGAAGGAGATACTAATAAAATTGCTAAAAGAACAATACATAAATCATATAACGAAGAATGAAAAATAAATGCTTATTTAAGGTTTACAATCATAGGAAAGACTTTAGATAAGCTATTTACTCTCGAAAGGAGTGATAAAAATAAATAGAGTAAATAGTTGTTTAAAATTAAGAGTTGCAAAGTACATAAGGTTATCTCGTGAAGATGGAGACGACCGAGAAAGTGAGAGTGTAGAAAATCAAAGAGATATTATAGATAATTATATATTAGAACATGAGGAATTGATTGAAGCAGGTGAATATGTAGATGATGGATATACAGGAACAAATTTTAATAGACCAGGATTCCAGCAAATGTTAAAAGATATAGAAGAAGAAAAAATAGATTGTATCATAACAAAAGATTTATCAAGATTTGGAAGGGATCACATAGATACAGGATATTATTTAGAAAGATTTTTACCAGCAAATAATATAAGATACATAGCAATTGGTGACAATGTAGATACAATCAAGCCAGATGGATTGCAATTTTTAACATTTAAACTAAGTTTTAATGATTATTATGCACAAGACATATCAAACAAAATAAAAAGTGTAAAACAAAGAAAAATAGAAAAAGGAGAATATCAAGCAGGCATTCCACCATATGGATATAAAAAAGATAAAAACATAAAAAATCATTTAATACCAGATGAGTATAGTTCACAAATTGTAAAAGAAATATTTCATATGTATGTGAATCAAGGAATGTCAACAATAAAAATAGCAGATGAATTAAATAAAAGAAAAGTTGAGCCACCAGCAATATATTTAAAAATACCTACATATATGAAAAAGCCTAGTAGTAATCCAAATGGAAAATATGTCTGGCTAAGAAGCCAAATAGGAAAAATTTTAAGAAATGAAGTTTACCTTCGGAAGTGTAGTTGGAAGAAAATTTCAAAAAGTAAGTCATAAAATAGCAAAAGTAAGATGTACCAAAAAAGAAGAACATGTTGTTTTAGAAAATATGCATCAGCCAATTATAGATATGGAAACTTGGAATAAAGCACAAGATAAATTAAATGGCTATACAAAGGTACGAGATAGAAAATATGACCATTTACTTAAAGGATTAGTTTATTGTGGAGAATGTGGAAATAAAGCAACTTTAAGATGTAGAGAAGAAAAAAGAAAAAATGGAGCAGTTTGGAGAGCAACCTATTTTATTTGTTCTAAAAGAAATAATTATAGTGGATTATGTGATTGTAAACAAATTTCAGCAAATTTAATAGAAGAAG
>CALWZX010000024.1 GCA_944386125.1 uncultured Clostridia bacterium
CTATAACCCCATTTTCTACTTCTCTTTTTTGATCAGTATCTTCTATTCTTAGGAACATAACTCCTTCTGTTTGCTTTGCTAATTTTTTAGCAATAACCACTTGATATAATGACCCTAAATGCACAAAACCTGTAGGACTTGGTGCAAATCTGGTAACAATTGCTCCTTCTTTTAAATTTCTTGGCTTATATTTTTCTTCATAAAAGGAAATATCTTTTGCATTTGGAAATACTAAATTTGCTAAATCTTTATAATCCATACTTTTCTCCTCTTTTCATTTCAATTATTTGCTGATTATATCAGAAAGTTTAGGCTTTTGCAATCTCTTTACCAAAATCTATACATTTTTGTACTATTTGCTCATCTGGTGTCCAATTGCAACGTATTCCTTCATTGATAACCGAAAAACCACATTTTTGTAACTCTTCTGTAATTTGCTTTGTAGCTTCTCCACTCCATCCATAGCTTCCAAAAGCTGCTGCTTTTTTATTTTTAAATTTTGTTCCTTTGATAAGTTCTAAAATTCCTGCTATAGAGTATAAATATCCATTATTTACAGTAGATGAACCTACTAAGATAGTTTTAGATTTAAAAACTTCTGTTAATACATCAGTTTTATCTTCTTTAGCCATATTCATTAGTTTTACTGTTACTTGCTTATCTTGTTCATAAATTCCTTTTGCTATAGCTTCTGCCATTTTTCTTGTATTATTCCACATCGTATCATAGATAATGGTAATTTGATTTTCTTGATAGGCATTTGCCCATTCTAAATATTTTTGTACAATTTGCATTGGATTTTCTCTCCAAATAACACCATGGCTTGTACAAATCATATCAATAGGAATATTCATTTGTTGAATTTCTTGAATTTTCTTTGTCACAAACATTCCAAAAGGAGCTACTATATTAGCATAATATTTAATCGCTTCTTCATATAACTCTGCTTGATTCACTTTATCAGCATATAAACTTTCTGTTGCATAGTGTTGACCAAAAGCATCATTGCTAAATAAAATATTTTCTTTATCCATATACGTAAACATAGTATCTGGCCAATGAAGCATTGGTGCTTCTATAAAAGTTAATGTATGTTTTCCTATATTTAAAGTATCTCCTGTTTTAACTGGCACAAAATTCCAGTCTTGATGATACTGACCTTTTATAGATTTTACTGCATTAGCAGTGCAATATATTGGCGTATTAGGAATTTCTCTCATTAATTCTACTAATGCACCACTATGGTCAACTTCTCCATGATTAATAATGATATAGTCAATTTTTTGTAAATCAATTTCTTTTTTTAAATTGGTTACAAATTCTTTATCATAAGGTAACCATACTGTATCTATTAATACATTTTTTTCATCTCGTATTAAGTAACTATTATAAGATGAACCTTTGATTGTAGTAAATTCATCTCCATGGAATTTTTTTAATTCCCAATCTATTTTTCCTACCCATGTAACATACTCATTTATTTTTTTTGACATAATCTCACTTCTCCTTTATAAAGACATGATAATTGGTAAAATCATTGGATTTCTTTTTGTTTTTTGGAAAATATAATCCCTTAAGTTATCTTTTAAAGTAGATTTTATTGTTCCCCAATCAGTAACACCTTGCTCTTCTAAATTCTGTACTTCTTCTCTTACTACTTTTTTAACTTCTTCCATCAAATTTTCAGATTCTCTTACATATACAAATCCTCTTGATATTACATCTGGTCCTGCTACAATTTCTCCAGAACTTGCATCCATTGTCATAACAATAACAATTAATCCGTCTTGTGATAAATGTTGTCTATCGCGTAATACAACATTTCCTACATCTCCTACACCTAAACCATCTACTAATATTTTTCCAACAGGAACTGTTCCTGTAAGTTTCGCACTATCTTCACTTAGTTCTAACATTCTACCATTAGTACTCATAAAAATGTTTTCGGCTGGAATCCCCATTTTTTTAGCTGTTTCTGCATGAGCTATTAATTGTCTATACTCTCCATGGATTGGCAAGAAGTATTTTGGTTTTACTAATGATAATATTAATTTTTGCTCTTCCTGACAAGCATGTCCTGATACGTGAACATCTGCTAAAGAACTATAAACAACCTCTGCTCCTATTTTCATTAAATCGTCAATTACTTTTGACACCAATTTTTCATTTCCTGGTATTGGTGTAGCTGAAATGATAATTAAGTCATTTGGTGTAATTTCTACTTTTTTATGTTCTCCGTTTGCCATTCTGGTTAGTGCTGACATAGCTTCTCCTTGGCTACCTGTTGTAATTATTACTAATTGTTCGTCTGTATAATTTTTAATCATATCTATATCAATAAATAAATTATCTGGTGCATCAATATAGCCTAGTTTTCTAGCTGTTTCTATCATATTAATCATACTTCTACCACATACAGCAATTTTTCTTCTGTTTTCTACTGCTGCATTGACAATTTGTTGTACTCTGTGTACATTTGAAGCAAAAGTAGCAACTACAATTCTTTTCTTACAATTAATAAATAATTTATCAAAAACTTCCCCTACTGTACTTTCAGACATAGTATAACCTTTTCGTTCTGAGTTTGTACTATCTGATAGTAAAGCAAGAACTCCTCTAGCTCCTATTTCAGCAATTCTAGTTAAGTCTGTCATTTCACTGTTAATTGGTGTATAGTCAATTTTAAAGTCACCTGTATGCATAACTATTCCTACAGGAGTATATATAGCAAGCATTACAGAATCTGGTATACTATGGCAACTTCTAATAAATTCCACTTTTATTTTTCCAAAGTTGATAGTTTCCCCTGCTGATACTTCCACTAATTTTGCACTTCTTAACAATTTATGTTCCTCTAATTTATTTTGAATTAACCCTATAGTTAGTTTTGTTGCATATATAGGAATATCAAATTGTTTTAAAAAATATGGTATTGCGCCAATATGGTCTTCATGTCCGTGAGTAATTACCATTCCTCTAATTTTCTCTTTATTTTTTTCTAAATACGTAAAGTCTGGTATAACTAAATCTACTCCTAACATATCATCTGTTGGGAACTCTAATCCACAGTCTACAACGATAATTTCATTATCATATTCAAAAGCTGTAATATTTTTTCCTATTTCCTCTAGTCCTCCTAGAGGAATAATTTTTAAAGTAGGCTTTTTAAATCCTAGTTGTTTTCTTGATCTAATATGTGGTTGTAAAGCTTTTTCTTCTTTTACTTTTATTAACGATTGTTCTTCTTTTCCTTTTATTAAAGCTACTGTTTCTAAATTTTCTTTTGTTCTTTTTGTATATGGTCTTTTTCTCTTTTCCATATTTTTTTCTTTTGTTTGTGAAGTATTTCTACTTGTTCTTCTCGTGTTTTTCTTTAAATTTGTGTTTTCATTTTGTTGTGTTCTCTCTGACATATTTTCATTCTCCTTTATTTTTTATTTTAGTGTCTCATTTAAATTTATATATCTATTTTTCTCATTTTTTATTGAATTATACTTTTTTCCACGCAAAAAAAACTCAAAATGTTTCTTTTTGATTTGCTTATTTTTATTTTGCTCTTTGCATAATCTCATTTACTATCTCTTTATTTTTAATCTCATATATTATATAAATTTAAATCTCTTCTCTACCATCTCTTGGTAATCACTGGCAATATTATAATATAAATTTTTATTTTTGTCAAATTCGTATTACTCTATATATAAAGACCCTATAATTCCTGCATCATTTCCTAATCTTGCTAAAACAATTTCTGGAACATGAAATTTATATTTATGTTCTTCTAATTTTTCTAGTAATTTTGTATATAAAATTTTATGAAAGTATACAAAACTGCCCCCTAAGCATATAGCCTGTGGTTCTATAATTCTCGTTATATTATAGATTCCTAAAATTAAATTATCTATATATTGTTCTATGTAATTTTGAATTTCTATTTCATTTTTATTTTCTAATAAGTATTGTAAAATTGCTTCTGAAGAAACCCCTTGATGATTTTCTCCTATGTTAAAATAACGAATAAATCCTTTTTTAAATGCACTCATAGAAGCATATTTTTCAAAACATCCTTTATTTCCACATTGACAAGGAGTCCCATCTTTTTGGATAATCATATGACCATACTCTGAGCCAGCATCTGTTTTTGGTGTTAACAATTGATTTCCTATAAAAGTAGCTCCTCCTATTCCTGTTCCTAAACACAAAAATACACAATCTTCATAATTTTGTAAAGAACCATATAATTTCTCTGCTACTCCTGCACATTTTGCATCATTATGAATTTCAACTTGTGTATAAAATTCTTCTTCTAATTCTTTCTTTAAAGATAGACTTTTTATATTTAAATTATAAATATCTTTAGCAATTCCTTCTTTAATTGTACCTGGACATGCAATCCCTATTTTTTGAATAACACATTTAGGTGCACCAATTTGTTTTAATATATCACGAATAAGGGATATAACCATATCCCTTATTTTTTCTTCTTTATTTACTTCTTCTTTAAAATTTTCATATAGGTTTATTTCTTTTTTAGTTGTTATTTTTCCTTGTTCACTTACTACTCCTACTCCTATATGACTTCCACCTATATCTATTCCTATTTGCAATATTTTGTTCCTCTTTCTTTATTTTTTATACTCCCGCTGCTGAGAATAAGAATCCTCCCATGTATACTTGTAAACATGGTACTAGTACAACTAGTACGAAGAATATTAATACAACACCTACTATAGAATAAGAAATTTCTGGTAATACTTTCATTATCTTTTCTATAATATTATCTATATCCATTTCCATGTATTCTATCAATTTCTTCATCATTTCTGATAAATCAGTCTGCATTCCTATTTTTAACATTTCAGTTGTCATAGGGGAAGCTAATCCTGATTTTTCAAATGGTTCTATCCATGAAGCACCAATTAAAATATTATTAATGGATGTTTCTACCATTGATAAAAACACATAATTTTTAACTACGTTTTTACTAACCTCTAAAGATTCTTGGATTCTCATACCATTATCTAAGTTTAATATCATTGCCTTAATAAATCTTGAAAAATCTAAAGCAAAGATAAGTTGCCCAAAAATTGGCATACGATATTTGAAATAATCAAAATTATATCTACCTTTCGGTGTGTTGATATAATAGAAAACTAATCCTACAATAATGGCAATAAGTGCTGTTGGAATATACCATACTTTTAGAGCTGCGGTAATAAAGTTAAAAAACCATACTGTAATGCCCTGAAGTTCATCTGTACTTCCTACTTGTTTATACAACCCCTCAATAGCAGGTACTGCTACAAGTGAACCTACAATTAATAATATTAAAATTGCAAAGAATTGTATAATATTAGGGACAATTGCTCTTTTTACTTTTCTACCTATAGCATTATTATCATCTAAGTATTTTACTGCTTGTTCCAATGATGTAGTAAGAGATCCTGATAATTCACCAACTTTTATCATATTAATATAAATATATGGAAATATATTTGAATAATATTCCATGGTTGTATACATATATTCTCCAGCTTCTACACCTGCTAGGATGTCTTGCAGAATTCCTCTTAGCGATAAATTTTCTGTACTCTCAATTATAGTATTTAATGCATGAATATTATTAAAATTTGCTTTTTTTAATAGATAGAAATTTTGTGTAAAAATTACTAAGTCTCTATTAGTAATTTTTTGAGTACCTGCAAGAGCTACATTAACTCTTTCTGCAAAACTGATTTCTGTTCTAGCATCTCTAGTTAATATATTAGAAGTACTTGCAGTTTTCATAATTTCATTCATATCTATGCTATTTCTTCTAACTTTCTTTTTATTTTTATTTACATAGGCAGATTGTCTAACATCTATTGGCATTAAGTCATTTTGTTTTAATTTTTTTATAAGAGTTTGCTTACTTGCTTCTTCTACACGATTGCGTACAATTTGCCCTTTCCTTGTTACTGCTCTATATACATATTCTGGCATTTTTTCCCTCCTCATTATGCAATATTTTATACATAACTATTATTGCTTGCTTCTTTATTAGCATTTTCCTTTTTTATCTTAAGTTGCATAATGGTTCTATTTAAAACTTCTATATTTTTTTCCTCAATTTGTGATTTTGCTTGTTCTAATGTAATTTTATCATTTACAAACAATTCTGCTAAAGAATTAATTAATCCAATACTTCCTTTTTCTAAATTACTTTGTATAGCATCTTCTATTTCTGATACACTAATTTTTTCTTTTCTTATAATACCTGCTATAATGTTATCTACTACCATAACTTCTGGTACTAATACTAATTTCCCTGATTTTCCTTTTAGTAATCTTTGTGATACAACTAATTTTAATAATGATGCAATTAAATATTTTATACTTTGCTGGTCTGAAATATCATAAAAGTTAATCATTCTATCAATTGTTTCAGCACAAGATTTTGTATGAAGAGTACCAATAACTAAGTGTCCTGATTCTGCTGTTTCAATTGCAGCTTCCATAGTTTGCCTATCACGAATCTCTCCTACTACTACAATGTCACAATCCTCTCTTAAAGAGTTCTTTACACCGTCACTGAATGATAAACTATCACGTCCACGTCCTATTTCCTTTTGTACAATAATAGATTTTTTAGAATGATGTTTATATTCTACTGGGTTTTCCAAAGTTAAAATCTTTTTATTTTGATTTTCATTAATAAAATTAATTAAGGCATTTAGAGTTGTTGTTTTTCCGTGAGTTTGTTTTACCTGTTACTAAAATTAATCCTTGTGGTTGATATGTCATTCTTCTTACTATATCTGGTACTCCTAAATCTTCATATTTAGGTAATTCATTTTTTATTAATCTTAATGTAAAAATAGGAATTTCATCTGAATACGAAATATTAACCCTTAAACGAATATCTTTGTATTCAAAAGAAGCATCTAATTTTCTAGTTTCTTTAAAAACAGCGTCTTTATCTAAGTTACCTCTAACAAAATAATCATATGCTTCATACATATCTTCTTGTGTTAGTATATCCATTTCATCTATTTCTATTAAGTCTCTTGCAATTCTTAGCATAGGCTTATTTCCTGAAATAAGATGTACGTCAGAAGCATCTTTTTCCATTGCTATGTCCAGAATTTTATCTATATTTATCATCTGTATAACTCCTTTCTTTAATAAATTACTAATTTATCATTTAATTCTTCTAATGTTGTATATCCATTTAATACTTTATTTAACCCATCTATTACCAAAGGATTAAAATCCCCTTTTAAAGCTTCATTGCGAATTTCTAAACTAGATGCATTCTTTACTATCATTTCTCTAATTTTTTCTGTAATTATCAATATTTCAAAAATAGCAATTCTATCAAAATATCCTGTATAATTACATTCATCGCAACCGACTATATCAAAAGTTTTCTTTCCTGTAAAGTCTATTGTTTTTCCATATTTTTGAGCTATTTTAGTCATAATTTCTTTTTCATAATCGTTAAATTCTCTTTCTCTTGCACATTTTCTACATACTTTTCTGATTAATCTTTGCGATATAGATGTAGCAAGAGTACTAGAAATATCATAGTTAGAAATTCCCATTTTTCTTAATCTGGTAATAACTTCTACACTATCAATTGTATGAATCGTTGATAATACAAAGTGACCTGTTTGTCCAGCTTGCATAGCAACTTCTGCAGTTTCATTATCTCTAATTTCTCCTACTAAAACAATGTCCGGATCTTGTCTTAAAACTGTTCTTAAAGAATCTGCAAAACTTGTTTTTACGTCTACTTCAATTTGATTTAAACCTGGTATACGAATTTCTACTGGATCTTCAATAGTCGTAATGTTAATTTCTGGTCTATTTAAATAATCAATAACACTATAAAGAGTGGTGGTTTTTCCTTCTCCTGTTGGTGCAGCAATAATAGCAACACTATTTCTTTTATTAAAACTTTCTCTTACTAAATTTTCATCTTTTGGAAAACCTAAATCATAAATTTTTTTAATTCCTGCATTTTTCTTTAATAATCTTAAAACAAATTTTTCTCCATAGATATTCTTTTGTGATGAAACACGTATATTATATTCTGGATATAGTAATATCCTACCATCTTGTGATTCTTGTTTTTCTTGATGCATATTCGATATTGCTTTTAATCTACCAATGATTTGGCTTTGTTTTTCATTATCTAATGTTGCTTCTGTAATTAATCTACCATCAATTCTGTAACGAACTCTTACTTTATCTTCTAGAGGTTCAATATGAATATCACTTGCTCTTTTTTCCATAGCAGTTCTAATAATAGTATCTATTAAACTTGTTATATCGTTACTATCTCCTATATTTCCTCTATTTGATCCTTCTAAAGATTTTAATACTTGTTCTATATTTGTTTCAAAAGTAATGTATTTATCCATGACTAAGCCTTTATTTAATAGCAATAATCTTACCGTTTCCACAGCTCTTTTATTAGAAGTATCTGCAAAGCAAACTTTTACCCTTCCATTTTCAACATCAAACGGAATTGCTTTATTAGTTCTTGCTATATCTTGTGAAATATAGTCTGTAATATTTATCTTTATGTCTTCTGGTTCTAATAAAATTGCTTTTTCATCTAGAATTTCTCCTATTGCTTGTATTAACTCTTTTGAATCACATAATTGTAAAATATTAATAATATCTCCTAATTTTTTACTAGGATAGTTTCTTTGATATTCCAAAGCTCTATTGATGTCATCTTCTGTTACTAAATTTCTTTTTGCTAATTCAATTCCTATTGGTTGTGTTTGTTTAGCCATTATAAAAACTCCTTTCTTTTGTTTATATTTTTATTATACTATATTTTTTCTCTTTCTTATATATTAATTGCAGTATTACTATAAATTACCAATATTTCAATATATAATCTGTAATTCTTCTATTAATTTCATAACCTGATGGTATAATATCAACTGTTATCATTATTTTATTTACTCCACCAGAGGATATTTTTTGTCTTAAGAAAGTACAATATTCAATATTTTGAGCAATTTTTACTTTATTTCTATAAATACTTTTTTCTTCTTTTTCATATTTATAATTTGTACCATCTGCAAATACTACTCGATTTACTTCTACATTAGCGTCTAAATTATTTTTGCTATCTCGTATGAAATATAATGCCATTTTATCTAATTCTGCTATATATTTTCCCTTATCTTCTGCTAAATCTTTATTCTTATCAAAATTGGAAAATACTACTGTTAATATAGATAATACAATGGTTACAACCAATATATATATGATTAATGAAATTAGAGTAATTCCTTTATTATTTTTTAACATATCTTTGCCTTTCATTGTTAAATTAAGCTTTCTTGTGGCTCTCGAATTTTTAATTTTGCTAAATTAATGGTAAATGTTTCATTTTGAAAACTATAGTTTACTGTGACATTAACTGTTTTTATTAAATCCTTTTTACTGCTATATTCTCCTTTATAGTTGGTAACATCTATTGTCATTTCAAAATTTTCTCCAATCTGAAGTGTTTCCCCTATTGTTTCATTTAGCGTATTATCTACTTGTTTATATGGCAATTTATCTGTTAGCTCTAATGCCTGTATTGCATAATTATAGGCAACACTTTGTAATTGAATCATTGAAGAATTATATGAAATTTGTATAAATAAACTCGCTATTATACCAGTAAAAATAGTTATTACTAATATAGCAACTGTTACATCTATAAGCGAATATCCTCTCTGACTATTTTTTATTTTCATTTTACCACCTACATACTAAAAGATTTGTTATAATTAGGGTTATTATATGACATACACAAATATAATAAGCAATAGGCAACTGCATAGCTTCTTTTATTTGGATGTGCTTTTTCTTATGAAGAAACATTTCTAATATTCCATCTATAGCAATTGCAAGTAAAGTTAATGTAATTGTTAAAAGCATTTGCCCTCTATTTGTAAAAGCAAGCATAATTAAAATAATTAATAATGTTAGAATTGTATAATTGCTTTTTAACTTTTTTCGTAAATACCATGTTTCTAATATTAATAATAAGCATATGAAAAATAGATATATAACATATCTATATATGTTAACATCTGTTAATATGTATAGATACACCATATATATAGCTACAATACACATCTCGTAAAATATAACACCTATATGAATTTGTCTTGTTTCTTTATCAATACCTGCTATAATAAACCATCCTGCAATATACAATAATGCTAGTGCTATATAGAAGATTGTGTTTACATCAAGCTTACAAGTACCACAAATAGAAATAGTAAATAATAAAAATACTATTCCTGAGCATACTTCTAAAATTAAATATCTTGGTCTAATTTTTTCTTTACAATATCTACATTTTCCTCTTAAAGCTATATAGCTAAGAATAGGAATCATATCCCAAAAACCTAACTTATGATGACATTTAGGACAAAATGATCGTTCATGTGTAATATTTTCATGTAAAGGTAATCTGTATACAGCTAATGTAAAGAAACTACCAAACATTGCTCCTATGCAAAATATTAAAATATAAAAAATAATAAGTTCCATTGCTTTTTCCTTTAAAATAAGGGACTACCTAAATATTGTTTTGTTATTAAAGGTAGTCCTTTATTTAGTTTTTTATTTTTTCTTTCTTATTATTCACCTGCTGGTGTTAAAGCATCAATTTCATCATATAATGCGTTAAAACCTTCAGCTGTGTTTACTTCTGCATCATGCATAGCATTTGCTCCTTCTTGAGCTTTTTTGAAAATACCTTGGTCTCCTAATACCATAGCCATACTAACTGCAGCTAATATAATTAAAACTACAATTGTAACAACTAAAGCAATTAAAGTAACACCTTTTTGCTCTTTTAACATAAAAAACTCCTCCTTCTTAAGATTTTTGTATATATTTATATATTATAAATATAACCTAATTTATTTGGTTCCAGTATTGTTAAAGAAAGTACCTGATGAATCTGGATTCTTAATTTGTGAATTTCCTCCATTTGTGTTTGTATTAGTATTATTATTAGTATCTGTTCCATTAACTTGTGATGTTGTTTCTGCAAATGGATTAGCTTTTCCTTTTACATATGAATTACTGTATTTATATTTATTTAAATCTGCTCCATCTAAAGAATATGTTTTTTCTACAGTATCTAGCTGTAAATTTCCATCTGCTGAATCAAGTTCATTTTTTATTTCTTCTGATGTTGTATAAGTTTCTGTTTTAGGAACAATTTTATTCATTGGATTATAGTCATAAAAGATAACCATCATGACTAGTATAATTGCTATTAATAACAAAATTGTTATTAATACTTCTTTCATAATTGCTTTTCCCATAAATAGACTCCTTTATACAAATTCTATATTTTTTATTGTGTAACTGTATTGTTATTCGTATTTTCTTGTTGTGTATTGGTTGTGCTTTGCTGTGTATTTGTATTTGTAGTATTTGTATTTGTATTATTAGTATTACTTGTACTTGTTTGTGTTGTTGTTGTTTGATTTACTGTCGCTGTAGATGTATTTCCTATAATTTTTACATTTTTAACTTTGAATGTAGCTTGTAAAATATCTCCTGCATTTGGTACCATTTTAAAGTTTTTTACTCTAAAGTTTAAGTTTACATCTTCTTCCACAGCATAAATAAAATCTGTTATAGCTATATAGCTACCTTGAACAGTAAAATTCAAATCACTAATTCCAGCTGTATCTCCGTTTACAATCTCCATTCTAATGTTAACACCTTTTTCAGTGGCATGTCCACCTACTGTAGTCCATAAGAATTCAATATCGTATTGTTCTTCTTGCGTAGCAGCTAAAATCTGTTCATCTGTATAAGATGTTGTTTTATCTAAATATGTTTTTTTGGCTGTTTGTAAATTTTCAGTTGCTTGTTTAATTTCTTGCATCTTTTGTGGAAAACTTTTTGTAATTAAGCCATTTAATGTTTCAATATTTTTATCTAAATTTTCATTTTTTTCCTGTATTTGTGCTACACTAAAAATTTGAAAGTCTCCTATCTTTATTCCATTAGCTATAGCAAAATATGCCAAAATTGCAAGTAAAATAATCAGAATAGTTAATAATATTTTTTTCATGGTATGTCTCCTTCAATTACAATTTTAACTGTACCATTAACACTTGTTCCTGATGTGGATTGCACATTAATCAAAATTTGATCATTTTTAATGTTTCCAATAAAATATCCTAAAAGATCATATCTTGATGATTGTGCATTGATGTATATATGGCTTCTAGTTTCATTGCTACTTGTAGTTTGCGTTGTATTTTCAATAGATGTTAAAGTAACTCCTTGAGGTATAGCAAACATGATTTTACTTAATAATTCTGGAATTTTATCTTTTTGTACTTCACTTTCATGTGTATCTTTGTCAAATTTTTCTAAATTTTCTACTATAGATGTATAACTTGTTGTCTTAGATTTTATTTTTTGTAAATCGCTATCAGCTTTTGCTATTTGTGCTGTTTCTTCTGCTGTTTGTTTGTTTACTTCTTCTAATTTATTTTGCATTTGTGAGTTTAAAAATCCCGTTATTACACAATATATAATTGTAATTTCTAAAAAACTAATTGCTACTCTTAATAACCATTTTTCGAAATTATCTAGACCGCCTCTTAGTCCTTGTTTAAAGTTAAAGAAACTTGCAATTTTCCCTGCTATGTTATTTGTCTTTTTAGAATCTTTTTCTTTTCCTGATGTTATTTCAAATTTTGCCCAACTAGGTAATGAATCTGATAAAGTTTTTTTCTTGAAGTTTAAGTTAGCAACTCCATATCCCAATTGTTGTAATGCTAAAGCTATTGCTGAATTTACTTCTATATAATCTTTGATATTAATTTTTAAAGTATTTTTTATAAAATATGGTTTTAATATTTCACATTTTGTTTTTCCTAAAAATTCCTGAAAATATAAATCAATATTGTTAATAATACTACCAGTACCAGTAATATATATTTTATCGATTTTTGTTGGATCTGATTGTATATATTCTTTTGTTTTATTTGCTATTTCATATAATGTTGGCATAATATCTTCTAAATGTTCTGTATTACTATCCATATCAGGTTGTAGTAATTCTTTTGCATCTGCCGTATAAATAGTAGTATTTTTGCAAATTTCATATGCTTTAGAATATGAATTTTCTTTTAGATTAATATTGGTAAGGATTGTTTCCATTCCTTCTTCCATGCGTTTTATTTCATAAATACTACCATTAATAATTTTAGTTATATCTGTATGATCTTCTATATTTATAATAATAACATTCTCTTTTGGTTTTATTTCTGCCACGTTGCTTATTGCCATTGGTAAAGATGTATACATTGCTATAGGATTTTCACCAAATTCTAGCTTTCTTTTAGTAAGTTCAGCTTTGTTTACTGATATATAAATTGCTTTAATTTTTTCTTTGTCTTCTAAAGAAGGTACTAAAGCATATCTTGTTTCAAGTGCATTTCTATTATAATTTTTTTCGCTACAAAAAGACGCAAACTCTGTTTCTATTGCTTTTTTTAAATCATTTTTACTAAGTAAATTAAAGAAATAAAAATAATTGTATGCTTCTTCTGATAAATTAATACTAATTGGCGTATGATAACTATAAGTTTCTGAAATGATTTGATTAATTGCTTCCCCAATTTTCTCGTAAAACTTGATTCCAAAAGATTCAACTTTAATCATGTCCTTATCTTTTGTTACTTTTGCATATTTAATTAAGTTTTCTTCTATATACATTCCTAAACAACTAGACATGGTAACTCCTTGTTTTTATATTTTCTTCTCTTATTTTCTACAAAAGTCTGCATAAAATACTTACTTTTTTTGCTATTAATGTATTTTTTTCGCATTCTTTAAGTTATCTATATTTTATCTTTTTTCATGAAAAAGTCAATAGTTTTAACATAACCGTAATCCAAATGTAATATTTTTGTAATATTTTGTCGTAAATAAAAAAACTGCACTTCTCATTTTGAAGTACAGTTTTTTAGCTATATAATTCTCATAAAATACACCAATACTATCAGAATTGCAAAAATAATTCTATAAATCGCAAAAATTTTAAAGCTACCTTTCTTTAAATAGTTTAATAAAAATTTAATAACAATTGCTCCTACAACAAAACTTGCAATAACCCCTACAAAAAATGGCACACTAAATACAAAATCTTTTATTTTTAGTACTGTAGCCGCAAACACAATTGGTGTTGCTAGTAAAAATGTATACTTTGCTGTAGATTCTCTGTCTATTCCCATCATTCTTCCTGTCGTCATTGTTATTCCTGATCTAGAAACTCCTGGTATAAAAGCTAAACATTGTGAAAGTCCAATTAAAAATGTTTGTTTAAAATTCATTTTTTCATATTTTACTTTAGATGGTGCTCTTTTATCTACTATGTATAATATAATTCCCATTACAAATAATGCAGTTGCTATAATTAAAGGTTGTTTTAATGCATCTCCTACAAATTTATCTAGTAATAGTCCTATAATTCCTCCTGGAATTGTAGCCGCTACCAAATACCAAAACATTTTTCCTTCAAAACTTTTTTCTTTTTTTACAACTAATTGATATCCGCCTTTAATTAATTTTATCCAATCTTTATAGAAGAATAACACAATTGCAAGTAGCGTACCAAAATGAAGTGCTACATCAAAACCTTCTGCTGCCTCTATATAACTTTGTTGTGTATCCCATCCAAATAACCACGGAATGATATTTAAATGTGCAGAACTTGATATTGGTAAAAGTTCTGTAATTCCTTGTACTACTCCTAATATTAGTGCTTGTATTGTATTCATTTTTCTTTTTCCTTTCTTTTTCTTACTAAATTTCTTTTAATACATTATATATTGTGTCTTTTATAAATTCTGCTGATGTAAGTGGGGCTACTTTTCCAGGTAAGGATAATGCCCAAATTGTTTTTATTCCCATTTTTTTAGCTTCAACTTTATCTACTCCACCAGGATTAGAAGCTAAATCTATAATTAAACATTCTTTTTTTACTTTTTCTAGACGCTCTTTATTTAATATTAATGTCGGTATTGTATTAATAATTATATCAAATTCCGATAAATATTTTTCTAATTCGCTTAAATGAACAGGAACATATCCATAAGCCTTAATCCATGCTAAATCCACGTTTTTTCTCGCTTCGCAATACACATTTGCTCCTATTCCTTTTAACATATTTGCTAAAATCTTTCCTACTTTTCCGTATCCTAAAACTAATACTTTACTGCCATATATTGTTTTTATTGTTTCTTCCATTGCAATTTGTATTGCGCCTTCTGCTGTTGAGATTGTATTTAATACTACCAATTCTTCTCTTTTTAATAAGTCAATCACTTCTATATTTTTTTGTTTCATCTCTTCTATTAGTTCTGCTTTAATATTTCCTGCTATAAATCTTTTTCCTTCTAATATATTTGTTAATTCTTCCAATGTTACTTTATTTTCACTAAAAGGTGTATTAATATCTACATTATTCCCTGTTAAAGGAATTGGTCCAATAATAAAATCTGCATTTTCAATTGTTTCTTTTAAACTTTTACACATTTGTATTTTTGAAATATTATGCAAATTTTCTGCCTTTTCTAATGCAAAAGTTTGGATGTTATATCCATCTTTCACAAGCATTTCTACAAGTTTTACTATTCTTAAGTCTCCACCAATAACAGCTATTTTGTTTTTCACTTATTACACTCCCCTTTTTGCTTTTTCTATAGTATATTTGAATATTTTTTCTTTATTCCTTTTCATGTTCTTTTTGTTCTTTATTTTTTTCTTCATTTACCTTTAGTTCTTTTATATCACTTTTATTTAAATTTCCTACTAATTCATACATTTCTTGTAAGTGAAAAATTGCATCTTGTTCTTTTTTTGTTAAAATCTTTTTATTTTCTTTTGTTGTATTTTTATTAGGTCGTTTAATTTTTTGAATAATTAACTGGAAAACTATTTGTTTTTCTGCTTTTTCATAATAGCTTTCATCTTCAGAAATTGCTTCCGTTAAATATTGCAAAGCTTTATCTTTCTCTCCATTTAATGCACAAATATATGCTAAATAATAATATGCAGCTGCATCTGGTTCTTCTTGTGTTTGTATGATTTTCATGAGATATTGTTTTGCCTCTTCTCTCTCATTATACATTAAAGCAATTTGTGCCAAGCTCAAATTTGCTACATATAACAAAGAATTGAGTTGTGCTGCTTGCTCATAATATTCTTTAGCACTTTGAAAATCATTTAGTCTTGTATAAGTCATCCCCAAATTATAATATAGCTCGTACCTTTCTGGATGATATTTTAAAGCTTCTATATAAACATTTGTTGCTTCTTTAAAATTTTCTTGTTCATATAAGATATCCCCTAATAAAATAGTTGCTTCATAATACTTCGGATTTTTTCTCAATAATTCGTATAACATATCTTTTGCTTGTTCTTTACGATTGACTTCATTTAACAAATTAGCTACTTTAAAATAAGATTTGTAGTCTTGCTTATTAATCTCTACTGTTTTTATATATTCATCTATAGCAATATCCACTTTTTTGTTTTTTTCATAAATAACAGCCAAATATTTATGCATAACGTAGCTGTTGGGATATTTATCGATGTATTTTAACAGTATTTTTCTTGCTTGGTCATCTTTTCCTTGTATTTCATATAGTTTTGCTTTTGTACAAGCAATGATTTCAGAAAGATTTAACCACTTTTTTTCCATGATGCATATAGCAATTGGCAGTAAAATAGAAAGTATATACATAACTAACATTATCCAAATTGAAAAATTGCTATCTGTTATTATTTCTAAAAATGCTACTGCTATTCCTAAAGCTTGTAATATTAAGATATATACATAGTTTGTATCATTTTTTTTAATTAATTTTCCAAATATGATAAAAAATAGTATAAATGCTAATATTGTTAATATAATCTTTATTACCATGTTATTTTATCCTCTATTTTTTCCAAACTTTTCTTCATACTTTTTCATACATTTTTCTATAACTCTTTCAGCTTCTTCTCTACCCATTATTTTATCCACCGTTGTTTGTTTTCCCTCTAATTGTTTATATACTTCGAAAAAATGTGTAATTTCTGCTGATAATTGATTAGGTACTTCTGTAATATCTTTATATTCATTTAAATATGGATCTGTTTTAGCAATTGCAATAATTTTTTCGTCTTCTTCTTTATTATCTGTCATACGTAATACTCCTATTGGATAGGCTTCTACTAAAGTCATAGAAATAATTTTCTCTTCACATAACACTAAAACATCTAATGGATCATTGTCTTCTGCATAAGTTCTAGGAATAAATCCATAATTTGCCGGATAATGTGTGGAAGTATATAATACCCTATCTAATTTCAACATTCCTGTTTCCTTATCTAATTCATATTTATTTCTTCCACCTTTAGAAATTTCAATTACTGCTGTAAAATCGTCTTTTTTGATTCTATCTTTACTAATATCATGCCATATATTCATATTTATTTTCTCCTTTCTTTTTGACTTTATTATTCTATTTCATTTTTTATAAATTGTCTATAGAATTTTGGAATTTTAACTATCTTTTTTTAACTCTTTTCTAATTTTTTTGCAAAGTTTATTAAAGCCTATTCCTTCTATATATCCCAATGTTTTGCTAGATAAGAAATTGTTTTGCATAGCTAGTTTGTTCCACTTTTTTTCACTAGGATTTATATCATGATTTAGGATATACGCTGTTAAAGCTTTTTTACTATTTATATAAGCAATGTTGCTCATTTTATGTATTTTCTCTAGTTTTATATTATTGTTTTTCATATCTTTCTCCATTTCAGAATTTATAATACATTGCTAGATTATACAACTATTTATTTGTATGTCAAGTAACTTTGCTAATTCTTTCACTTTTTCTAATTTTTCTATTATTTTTATAATAATTTCTTCTCTGGCATATTCTATATTCCATTCTTTTTTTAGCGATGTAGCTATGTTTTGAATATCTTCTGGAAATTGCATTTCATTTACATTCATACCTATACTTATAATTAAATATTTTACTTGTTGTTCTTCTGTTGCTGTTTGTGTTAATATTCCGCAAACTTTTTTTCCGTTACATAATAAATCATTTGGCTCTTTGATAGTTAATTTTTTCCCGTATAATTCATATATTGCCTCTTGAATCGCAATAGCTATGTTTTTGGTTAAGCCTTCTAACTGTTGTATATGACATTGTGGAAATATAACAATTGACATAGCAATATTGTTTTTTCCTGTATACCAAGTTCTTCCTTTTGTTCCTATTGCACTAGATTGTTGTTCTGCTAAGATAATGGTACCATTTTTTATTTGGTCAATTTCTCTTAATGCCCATTTATGTGTAGAATCTATTTGTTGTTTATCAATAATTTCCTTTCCTATATATTGTGTATGACTTTTTTTGATTTGTTCTATTTTCATTGATTTTTTTCCTTTACTCCTTTATTTTTTATTGCCCTATCATATCATAAATATGCTTTTATGGGAAGTTTTACTGTAGAATGTGTATGAGTTTTTTTGACTGAGGAATTCCCTAGATTTCAATATTTTTAAGCTCCAAGTTATAATTTGATTCAAATTT
>CALWZX010000025.1 GCA_944386125.1 uncultured Clostridia bacterium
AAGAATAATGATTAATGCAATTAATTTGATGTATTTTTTCATTTGTGCAAATAACACCTCCTTTCTAGCTTATTGCCAAAAGGCTATTTTAAGATACAATATTTTATATATCTTATATCGTGTTGCAGTAAAATGGCAATAAATTTAAACTATACAAATCTGAAACTATACGAAAATAGAGAAAACACAAGCATGGTCTAAAATTCCTCTATCCCTAAGAAAAAAAGTAAAAAGAAATAGAAAAGTAATGAAAATGTAAAGAAAATGTAATATAAATATACTATCAATTTCCCTAAGCATAGATAATAGTTATATAATAGAGTATCAAAATCCTCTATTGAAAAGAAGAATAAAAGAATATAATATTATTATAGGGAGGGTAGCAGAAAAATGAAAATAGGGAAAAAAGTAATTTCTATCATGTTAATATGCATTTTATTGTCGGGTATAATACCTATGCAAGCCATTGCTATGGAAATGAATACTCTTATTTCTGCTGCACTAGAGAATCGTGATACA
Source organism: uncultured Clostridia bacterium (assembly GCA_944386125.1). GTDB lineage: Bacteria > Bacillota > Clostridia > TANB77 > CAG-508 > UMGS1663. The sequence goes on from CALWZX010000025.1 coordinate 520, forward strand.
ACAACATTAGACTTAACAAACTTTTCACAAGGAGAGGCACCAGTACATACACACATATGGGAAACGAAATATGATAATCAATATCACTGGGAGGCATGTAAAATTTGTTTTACAACTCGAAATAAAACAGTACATAAACTAGAAGGTAATGGTGGTAGCAAAACATTATGTGAAAATGGTTACTATAACGATGCTTATAGAGAAGTATGTGCTTGTGGATATCAATCAAATCCACAAGTAGTATTGCATGGTAGATATGAAAACTGGGCAACAAATCATAGACTTAATTATGGAAATATGAATGGAGTAAAATTAGAAAATATAAAACAAATTACTTATGCAGAGTTTCAATCTATTTCCTATCCGGCAACTCCAGGAGGACAACAATATACATGGACAGATCATGACGGAGATGGATATGGTTGGGTATTTATGGGAGGTCCTATCTTAAAAGACGGTTATGGAACAAAGGGAACGATTGAAACTATCCTTGGTACAGAAGGAGATTGTGGAAGAAAACAACCATTTGATGAAGCTTTTATTGTAGCTAAATATATTGCTTCAGATACAACACCAACTTTAGCTGAATTTATTAACTTTTTACCAGCTAAAAATACAATACCTACAGATCATTTATTATATGGGTACAAAGAAAAATACCAAAAAATTACTACGCAACAATGGAATCGATTAGTAGCTGAATTTAAAGGATATTACACACATACTTCTACATACGGTTGGACTTCTATGAATATTCAACATGCTAATCATAAAAATTCGGGTACATGGATTTATTCTAATGGTGCTTGCTATGACTCTAGTAATCATCATGCGGTTAACTTTAAAGATGGAATCAAAACAGATTGTGATCTATGTGGAGCAAAATATTTGGGAAATGAAGATTATGTAGCTGATACATGGTATAGATGTGAGGCTGCACTACATCTAACAAATGGACAAACTGTTACTTGTAGTGGACATACTGTGATAGGAAAAGGAGGTATTACTCTAGGAACAGTCTATGACACTTTTACTAAACAAAATGGAACTGTTACAAGAACAAAGGTAACAGCAACACCAAATTCAGGTTATACAGCTAGAATTAATGCAAATGCAGTTACAGTTCCAAAGGCAAATACTGCTATAGTAAGAGACTATGGTTATTATGGAACAGTAACATTTTCTAACAATAAATCTGGTTCTGCTTCAATACAAAGAACAATTAGTTGCGGTATATATTATCCATTGACAGATGATACAGCTCCTACTGCATATAATACTGGAAATACAAATTATTGGAAAGTTAATGGAAATGGTACATCTCAAAGCTCTTCTACACAAGCAAGTGCAATAGTGACATTTAAAGATCCTCAACAATATAGTTATAACCAAGTGCAAGTAAGAGTATATGACTCAGATAAAACAACCATTATTCCTCAAGGAAATGGAACAACTAATGTACCATTAACAAAAATATCCGGAACTTCAGGAGATAACACCCTATGGCAAGGAGAAATTAATATTAGTATAGAAGTAAATGGAACCAAAAACATTTATATACAAGCAATAGATTCTGCCGGAAATCAATCAACGTTAGTACCAATACAAATAGCATATCTAGATAGTAAAGCACCAGATATGCAAGTAAATGCTGATATAAATAGCAATACATGGGCAAAAAATAAAACAATTACTGTTACAGCAAAAGATATTTCCAACATCATATCTATAGGCATATCTAAAAGTGATTTAACAAGTATAGCCAACACAGGAAATGGAGTTGTAAGAACATATCAAGTAACAGGAGATGTATATGATGGTAAAAATGTAATATTTTATGCATCAGATATACTAGGAAATCTGCAAAGTAAACAAATTACAATTAATAAACTAGATAATACATCACCAACTATCACAAAAGTAGAAAAACAATTAGCAACAGATAAAAAAAGTGCAACTATTACGGTAATAGCAAATGATATTAATACTACAATAGGAAAATCAGGTTCAGGAGTAGTAGCATATGCAATGACAACAACAAATACTGCACCAACAGAATTTCAAACGTCAAATGTATTTACAGTTAACAAAAATGGAACTTATTATTTTTGGGCAAAAGATTTAGTGGGGAATATATCGCAAATCAGTACAGCAAACCAATTACAAGTTAATGACATAGAAGTAGAAATTAAAGGAAATATTATATGGGATGATAGGAATAATCAATATTCTTCTAGAAAAGCAACTATTTTAAAATTATATAGACAATTAGAAAATGAAGAAGAAATCTTATTAGGTACACAAAATATAAAAGAAGGACAAACAAATTATTCTTTTAAAGCAATAGGAACGGATGAAACAGGAAAAGCGTATAAATTTCGTGTAGAACAAGCTAATATAGATGGTTATGCAACAAGTTATCAAGATACAAGTACCACAGAAGAACTTGATAAAACCATACATATTACCAATCAACTTATATTACCAACTTATACAAGTAGCATAACTTATGAGCCAATACAATCATATGAAGGAAAATATCTAAAAAATGCAAAAGTACAAATAACAGCACAAATACATGCACAAGAATCTGAGGCAGGCTTATATGATGCGAAAACAAAATTAATTATAGATTCTGACATAACTATTGACAAAGATAGTATTAATATTATTTATCAGGAAAGTAAAACACAAAAAGAAATGGAAATAACAGATTATACAATCAATCAAAACATAATTGAGTGGAATTTTGAGAATATAAGTGAAGATGGCATTGAGGCAAATGATAAAATTATTGTTACTTTACAAGGAAAATTCAATGAAATAAAACAGTATGAAAATACGATAGTTCTTCAAGGTAAATTAACAGATATTAGAAAAACAAATACATCTATTAACTTAGGAGAAATAGTAAAAACAACAAACAATGTTTTAGTAGAATACCAACAACCACAAGCTAAAATTAGCATACATAAAACAGATAGTATTACAGAACAAAACTTGGAGGATGCAATATTTCAATTATATGAATGGAATGGTAGTACATATGTAGAAAAAGAAGAAATAACTGATCAAAATCAAGATGGAATTTATGAATCCAATAATTATGAATGGAATGCTATCACAGAAGGAAAATATAAAATTGAAGAAAAACAAGCTCCTGCACATCATCAAAACCAAAAGTGGACAATGTATTTTCAAATCAATGAATTACAGAGAGAAAATTATATGATTACACCAGATTATGATGATGAAAGATATGCTATTACCTATGAGGAGGGAGAACCCGATGATTTTGACAATATTAATGGAATAGTAGAAAATGAACCATATAAATTACAAGCAAAAATACAAAATATAGATAAGGAAACAAAACAGGTTATTCAAGCAGATTCAACTTTTGTTATTTATGAATGGAATAAAGTAACACAAAATTATGAAATTTATCAAAGTAAAGTAACACAAAATCAAGTAAAAATGCAAAGAATAGAGGAAGAATACGAAAGTACAGAATGGCTTTATTATACAGAACAAAATGAGGGTAAATTTAGAATAATACAAGAAACTGCTCCAATAGGATATTATGCAAACTATACAGAAGATGGGGAAAAACAACCATATGATTTTAATTTAGTAGAAATTATACAAGCACAAAATTATCAAGGACAATTTGTGGAAAATGGAGATACTATTTATGTAGGAAATACATCAGAAGGAAAATTGGCTAATGAAAGTACAAAAGGTGTTCTATATCTTCATATAGCAGATAAAGAAAACTTACAATTAGGACAAGCAGATGCAACAGTAGTTGGGGGAGAATATGGAATATATGCTTTACAAAATATTTACCATCCAGATGGAATAACCACTAACTATCCAGAAACACCAGGGCTACTATATAAAGCAGGAGACCTAGTATCTTCTAAAACAGTAAATAGTAAAGGTGAAATTACATTCTATATGCTACCTACAGGCACGTACTATATACAAATGAGAAAGGCACCTACAGGCTATCTTTTAGACGAAAATACTTATCCAATAGATTTAACTTATCAAGGAGAAAGTGTGCCAATAGTAGAAACAATACAAAATATTACAAATACTGTGAAAAAACAAGCATTTCAGATGTATAAATTAAAAGAAACCGGAGAGACACTAAAAGATGCTGGATTTTCTATTTATTTAGTTAGTGACCTAAGCATTGTAAAAGAAGGAAAAATTGAAAGAGTAACACAAACAAATTATCAATTACATGATGAAGAAGCTAAACAAAGTGATTTCTTAAAAAACAAAGCAAATGTAGATAGAACTTATGCATTATCGGATTTAATAAATTACTACTATAAAATTCGTTATGAAGAGGGACAAGAAACTATTTTACCAGGAAATGAAATAGTATATCATCCTTATAGTTTAGAAGAAGAACATTTAGTTAAAAATTATGAACAAACTACAAATGGAACAGATATTACAGAAATTACAACAACAGAAAATGGATATTTACAAAGCCCAAAATTAGCCTATGGAGAATATATCATCCTAGAAACAAGTGTACCTAGAGAACAAAAAGTAGCAACTCCATTTTTAGTTAAAATAGAAGAAAATTCTGATGAATTACAAAATCTACGCTTTATTATAGATAAAGATTTTCAAACTAAGGTAAAAATTTATACAAAAGATGAAAAAACAGGAAATACTATATTAGGAAAACATATAGAATATGTTATTAGAAATACAGAAACCGGTAACTTAATGACAGTGAAAGGTCTTGACCAGAACCAGAATATAGTGGAATATGGAACAGAAAAAAATCCATTTAGAGCACTAAATACAGGATATTTCTTAACACCAATGGAATTACCTATAGGCAAATATGTATTAGAACAACAAAGGGCAGGAGAAGGATATGTAAAACAAGGCTACGAAGGTTTTAGTCAAAATGGAGAAATACAATGGACAAGAAAACAAAAACTTTACTTTGAAGTAAAAAGTAATACGGCCTATTATACAGAAAAAGAAGGAGAAGCATATGTCATTGTGCAACATAGTATCAATAGTCCAGTTGTAGGTGACATTCGCATAGAAGCAACAGGAGAATTCTTAAATAATGCATATTATGATACGAAACAAAGCAAATATGTAATGGAATACCAAAGTAGAAAAGTAGAAAATGCAACATATGAAGTAATTGCTAAAGAAAATATATACACACAAGATAATCATCAGATAATATTGTACGAACAAGGTGAGGTTGTGGGAAATATTACTACCAATAGTGAAGGAGTAGGCATAATAGAAAATTTACCTATAGGAAAATATGTATTAAAAGAAGTTACTAGTCCAACTGGCTTTGACTTAGAAAAAGAACTTATAGAAATAAACTTATCTTATGAAAATGATGAAATACCAGTAGTCTTCGAAAACAGAAACCGAACAGAATCTAGACAAACCATTGAAATAGTAGTGTATAGTCGTGATGAAGAAAGTGGTAAAAACCGTGTAGGCGGAGAATATGGATTATATACTAATGAAGATATTATCTATTATAATGAACGAGGAGAAGAAAAAATCATTCCTAAAGATACATTATTGATCAAAACTACTAGTGATGAAAATGGAGAAATTCATATTACAAGTCAAGATATAGATTTACCAAGAGCAAGTTATTATCTTAAAGAAGAAAAAGCACCAACGGCATATGTTCTACAAAAAGAAAAAATTATATTAGATGCTAATATTAACACGAAAGATAGTATCCTTCTTTTATGGGGTGAAATAAAAGGAATGCACACACTGTTGAAAGTACAAGAAAAAGATGGAGCAAAATCGGTTCAGGGTTCTACCTTGCAAATTATAGAAGAAGATACTAGAAAAGTAGTAGAAGAATGGAAAACAACAAAAGAACCTATCAGTTTTCGTAACTTAGAAACACAAAAAGAATATATTATACAAGAAATTAAGCCCGCAGCAGGATATGTTACAGCAAATGCCCATAGTTTTATATTAACAGAAGAAGGAACATTAATATTAGATGGGAAAGAGCAAAAAAGTCAGATGATTACAATGGATACACAAAAAACAAAAATACAAATTAACTGGGTGGATGAAGAAACAAAAGAGCCTGTAGAAGGAGCAAAACTATCAGTATATAGTAAAGATAGCGGAAGAAAAATAGTAGAATGGGAAACACATAGCAATGGACAACAAATTATAGGATTGCCAATTGGTTCATATCGCTTAGAACAAACATATACTCCAACAGAGAATGGATATGTTACAACCTCAGGAGAGGAATTGGAAGTACAAGATACTGAAAAAGAGCAAATCATTACAAAAGAACAAAAAATAACAAGAATGCAGATAGAAGTACTAGATAAACAAACACAAGAAAAAATAAAAGGAGTAGAAATTTGTATTAAAAAAGATGATACAGTAGTAGCAACAACTAAAGAAAAAGACAATATAAAAACAATTATAGAAACGGAAAATGGATATGAATTAACACGTTTACCAATAGGAACTTACATATTAGAACAAAAAACAATAGGAGGATACCAGCCAGTATCATCTGTAGAATGGATAGTAAAAGATACAATTCAACCACAACAATTGAAAATAGAAAATATAAGACTAAAATTTGATATGATGGTAGAAAAAACATTGAATAGTGTAACTATCAATGGAGAAAAAAGAAGTACAAAAGAATATACAACACCAAAAATAGAAGTAAAAAGCAATCAAGTAGCAAAAGGAACTATTATATTAGAGTATAATATAACCATTACGAATAAAGGCGAAATCCCAGGTACTATTGGGAAAATAGTAGATTATATACCAAAAGGATTACAATATATAGAAAATAATCAAGGTTGGATAATAGACAATAACAAAGCAATTCATACTTCTTATTTCAATACAACATTGCAACCAGGAGAAAGTAAAACAGTAACTATTTATTTAAAATGGAATAACCAGACTTTTGGAGAAATCGAAAATACAGCTAATATAGAAGAAAGTAAAAACGAATTCAACTATGAAGATGCCAATACTGAAAATGAAACCAGCATAGCTATAGTCATGATAGGAACTAAAACAGGTGGAAATAAAATACTTTCTTATCAAATAATGCTTATATTAGTAATGATATTCAGTAGTATGATGATGTTTCTTATGATGTATCAAAAGCAAAGAAATTCTGAAAGGTAAATAGTATTATAAAAAATAAAGGAAAGATAAAACATGGATATCAATTTTTATATAGAATATATGAAACAAAACCATAAAGGCCAAAAAAGAAAACAAGGGACACCATATGATAATCACCCTTTACAAGTAAGCTATCTATTAAAGGATAAAGGTTTCCCAGTAGAATACCAAATAGTAGGTTTATTTCATGACTTACTAGAAGATACATCTGCAACTTATGAAGAAATAGAAAAAATAACCAATACTAAAATTGCAGAAGCAGTAAAATTGCTTACAAAAGAAAAAGGGTATAACATGAAAGAATATATACAAAGAATAAAAAATAATGACATAGCAAGAATGGTAAAATTAGCAGATAGAATTCATAATTTATCAGAAGCACAATTTGGTTCGACTGCATTTCAAAAAAAATATATAAAAGAAACAGAAGAATGGTTTTTAGATTTGGCAAAAGATACCATTTTTGAAACAGATTTACAACAAACTTTAGAAGATGCTAAAAACCATCTTAAGCAAAAGGAAAAGCTGTCAAACCTTTATTTTCCTAAGAAAAATGCCAATAATCATTGATTTTGTAACAAAAATGTAATATAATTGTAATGTAGGGGAAAATAATAATAATAAAAAGTAGAAAACCAGTACCCGTAAATATAAAAAAATACAGAATTGTAATAGTAAACAACTTGGAAAAAAATACTATTGACGAACTAAAAAATAATTACTACAATGTATTATAGAGGAATTATGCAAAAAATGAAATAAAAAGGTGGTAAATATGAAGATTCAAAAATTAAAAAGAACATTCATAACAGGAGTAACAATTTTAGCAACATGTTTATTAGGATTTACTAGTAGTGTATCTGCTAAAACTGTTTCTACAGGTCAAGAGTTAGAACTAGGCTTGGAACAATATAGAAATAGTGGATTTTCCTATAAAACAGGAGATAAAATTATGTGGAAAATTGCTTCATATGAAGGGCAAATTCCAGATAAAACAAGAAACTTCTACTGTATTAAAGCTGGACCAGGATTTGGTTCAACAGATATGGGAGCAGGAAGTTTTACTCCAACACATCAAACATATACAGAATATTTTGATTTAAAATCACCAGATTCCATAGAAGAACCATACAAAAGCGTATTACCTACAGGAGAAGAATATAATTCTTTAGTATGGTTGTTAGATAATATTTATTTAGCACCACAAATAAAACAAGGTGAGCAAATGACAGAAGAACAAAAACAAGAAAGACAAGCCTTTTTGGATGCTGCTGGAATTGGAAGTAGTGAAATTACAGATGATGAAATAGATGTAGTACAACAACTTGCTATTTGGTATTTTACCAATGATGATGAATATAAACTAACCAATAAAACTTTTACACTATCTATTAAGCAAGTAGCAGACTCAGACTATGATACGTTAGGAAATAAATATGGTTTTGATGGACAACAAAGAAATACAGATGCTATTCAATTATTCAATTATTTAATTAATAAAGCAGAAGAAAATAAAAGTACATTACCTACAGCAGATGTAAATCCAATTACATTTACAACAGCAGGAGCTAAAACAGAGTTAGTAGGGGATAAGTATATTATAGGGCCATATAAAATTGATAAAACAACTAATAAAGAATTTACCTTAGCATTATTATTAAAAGAAACAGCTGATGCAGGAAGCAAAGAAATTACATATCAATTATTAGATAGTCAAAAACAAGTAACAAGTCAATCTTTAGAAGAACTAGTAGGAACAGAATTTTATTTACAAGTTCCAGCAACAGAAAATATAGAAAATGCACAAGTACAATTAAAAACAAAAGTAAGACAAAAAAATATCACTTTCTGGTCTGTAAAAGGAGCTAATCCACAAATCAATCAGCCAGTAGTAGAAGTAACAGATGATGACCAAGAATATGTCGATAATGTAAATGTTCCTAAAAATTATGTATTTGACTTAGCTCTAAGAAAATTTATTACAAAAATTAATGATGTAGAAGTAGAAGTAAGTAGAGAGCCACAAATCTCTACAGATACAATACAAAATTTACAAAACGGAAGCGTTACAACTGTAACCAAAACTCATACAAAAGAGCCACTACTTGTCAATAAAGGAGACACAGTACTATATACTATACGTATATATAACGAAGGAGAACTAGATGGTTATGCAAAAGAAGTAACCGACTATTTACCAGCAGGATTAATATTAAAAGAAAATAGTGATATTAATGATGCTAATGGATGGGAAAACCCATCAGGAGATGGCAAAACAATAGTAACTACTAAACTTGCTAATCAATTAATAGGCAAATTTAATGGTACAGAAGTAAAATATGTAGATTTACAAGTAGAATGTGAAGTGGTAGGAACTAGCACAGCTACAGATCAACACTTTAAAAACGTAGCAGAAATTACAAAACATAGTGATGCAGAAGGAAATGAAAACATAGTAGATAGAGACTCAACACCAGACAATCTAACAGAAGAACAAAAAAATAATTATAACCCAGGAACTTCAGAACAAGGTTGGGGTTATGAAGATGATGATGACTATGAAGAATTAATATTACCAGGTAAAAACTTTGACTTAGCCTTAAGAAAATTCATTACAAATATTAATGGAAAAGAATTAGTAGATGAAGACGGAAACTACATAAGAGAGCCAGTAATAGATGTAACACCATTAAAAGACGGAAGTGGAACAACAGCAATTTATAAACATAGAAAAGATCCAGTAGGAGTAGCTGTAGGAGATATAGTGATTTATACCATTCGTGTATATAATGAAGGCGAGTTAGATGGTTATGCAAGCTCTATTACAGACTACTTACCTCCACAATTAGAATTTGTAACAGATGATGAAGAAAACTTTAATGCAGCACAAGGCTGGATACTAGATCAATCTTTAAGAAAAGTAACAACCACAATATTAAGTAGAACACAGATAGATCCAGAAGAAAACTTAATTAAAGCATTTGACCCAGATACTATGAGTGAACCAGATTATAAAGAAGTAAAAATCAAATGTAGAGTAAAAAGTGTTAGTGATTTAGACGAAGTAATCACAAACATAGCAGAAATTACAGACTTTACAGATGAAGAAGGAAATCCTATAGTAGATAGAGATTCACAAGAAGATAATATTATATTACCAACTGACGAAAATTTACCGGACTATAAAGGAAATACTTCTAATAAATCAGTACTAGATGATGAAGATTATTTCTATAAAGGCCAACAAGATGATGATGACTTTGAAAAATTAATTTTACAAGAATTTGACTTAGCCCTAAGAAAATTTATTACAGGAGTAAATGATGAAGAAGTAACTAATAGAGTTCCTGTATTTACTAATGTAAAAGATGAAAATGGTAATTACATATATGAACATACAAAAGAACCAATTCTTGTAGAAACAACAGATGTAGTAGAATATACCATTAGAATTTATAACGAAGGAGATATAGCAGGATACGCTAAAGAAGTAAAAGATGATATTCCAGATGGATTAGAATTTTTACCAGACCATGCAACAAACCAAGAATACAGATGGGTAATGCTAGACGAAAATGGAAACGAAACACAAAATGTAGGACAAGCAAAATATATAGTAACAGATTACTTATCAAGAGACCAAGCATTACAAACAGGAAGAGATAACCTATTAGATGCTTTTGATCCAGACACTATGCAATCACCTGACTATAGAGATGTAAAAGTGGCATTTAAAGTAATTGCTCCAAATGAATATAGTGGTATTATAACGAACATAGCAGAAATTGCAGAAGATGAAGACGAAAATGGAGAAGAAGTTGACGATAAAGACTCAACACCAGACAATGGTGATGAAACAGAAGATGATATAGATAAAGAACATGTAAAACTACAATACTTTGATTTAGCCTTAAGAAAATTCATTACAGCAGTAGATGAAACAGAAGTTACCGACCGTTATCCAGTATTTTCAATAGATGAAAATGGAAACTATATCTATACCCATACAAAAGAACCTGTAGAAGTAGAAAATGGCAATATTGTTACTTATACATTAAGAATTTATAACGAAGGAACGCAAGCAGGCTATGCTAAAGAAGTAAAAGATGACATTCCAGATGGATTAGAGTTCTTACCAGACCATGAATTAAATCAAGAATATAGATGGGTTATGTTAGATGAAAATGGAGAAGTAACAGAAGATGTAAGTAAGGCAGTAGATATTCAAACAGACTATCTATCTAAAGAACAAGGAGAACTTGCCCAAAGAGATAATTTACTACAAGCATTTGATCCGGAAACAATGGAAGAACCAGATTATAGAGACTTAAAAATAGCATTTAAAGTAACAGAGCCAAATACATCAGATAGAATTATCATCAACTATGCACAAATTTCAGATGATGAGGATGAAGAGGGAAATGATGTAGTAGATAAAGATTCAACACCAGATAGCTGGATAGAAGGAGAAGATGATCAAGATATTGAAAAAATCAAAGTAAAATATTTTGACTTAGCTTTAAGAAAATGGGTAACACAGGCTATTGTTATTGAAAATGGAAAAGAAACCATTACAGAAACAGGACATAAACCAGAAGATGACCCAGAAGCTCCTGTAAAAGTTGAAATTGTAGCAAGTAAAATCAATAAAGTAGTAGTGAAATTCAGATACAGCATCAGAGTAACTAACGAAGGCGAAATTGCTGGATATGTAAAAGAAATAAAAGACTATATCCCAGAAGGATTAAAATTTGTACAAGCAGATAATCCAAATTGGAAGCAAGAATCAGAAAATATTATTGTAACAGACCAATTAAAAGATACATTATTACAACCAGGAGAGAGTGCAGATGTAGAAGTATTATTAACATGGATTAATGATAAAAATAATATGGGATTAAAAGTAAACGTTGCAGAAATTAGTGAAGATGACAACGAAAGCGATACTCCAGATATTGACTCAACTCCAGACAACAAAAAGGATGGAGAAGATGATATAGATGATGCACCAGTAGTATTAAGTACAAAAACAGGTGGACAAAAACCAACTGTTATTGTAGGACTAACGTTAGGAGCTTTAGTGTTAGTAGTAGGAGGAGTTGTACTGATTAAGAAATTCATTATTTAAAAAGCATCTTAATAAAAAAATAAAAATGTAGAATTAGCAATAATTCTACATTTTTCATGGTCAAGTGAATTTGTAAATTTTAACAGTTATAAATATTTACATTAAAAGGTGATTATGATATAATTTCAATGATTAATGAAAAACAGATGAATAGGGTGAGAATATGAATCAAATTTTAATGGTAGAAAAAGCAAAGAGAGAAAAAGGAGCACCATTAGATGTAGAAACTGTTGTGAGAATATTTGCCATTGCTATAATGGTTTTTGGAATATTTATGATGGCAAGTGGTGTAATTGCATTAACAACAAATCAAGAGGAAGAAGAACAAAATAGTAATCCGGTAGTTACTATGGAACAACAAGCTAATAAAATAATTGTTAATATCAAACATGATAAAGCCATAGATAAAATATATTATAACTGGAATAGTGATGCAGAACAAGTACTACAAGGAAAAGGTAGAAATATCATAGAAGAAGAAATTCCTGTTATGATAGGAACCAATGTATTACATCTTAGAATTATAGACATATTTGGAAAAGAAACACAATATAGTAAAACATATACAATAGAAGAACAAGATATTATTAGTCCAGAAATAGAATTTACAGCAGAAGCACCAAAAATAAAAATTACAGTAAGAGATGAAACAGAACTTGCCTACATGACATATCGTTGGAATGACGAAGACGAAACAAAGGTAGAAGCTAATGAAAATTCCTTAAAAATTATAGAAGAAAGAATTGATACATTAGGAGGAATCAACACATTAAAAGTAGTTGCAGTAGATAAAGCAGGTAACAAAACAGAAAAAGAACAAAAATTCCAAGGAGGACAAAATCCAAAAATCAGTTTAGAAAAACAAGAAAATAATCTTATGATAACCGTAAAAGCAGATAATGAAATCCAAAAAATAGAATATACATTAAATGGAACATTATATTCAACTGATCCTCAAAATACAGGAGTTACATTAAATACAAAAGAAGTAACATTCCCACAACCATTAGCACAAGGAGAAAATAAAATAAGCATAACCGTAACAGATATATATGGGTTAACAGCTACACAGGAAGCAACCATTACGGTATAGTTTCCAATTTAAAGTAAGCAGGAGAGAAGATGATTACTATTATACAATACTTAGCATATATTATTATCTATTCCTTTTGCGGATGGGTAATTGAATCCGTATCAAAATCCATAGAAGAAAAACAACTAGTAAATAGTGGTTTCTTAAATGGACCCATATGTCCAATATATGGATTAGGAGCAATGATAATGCTCTTTACTTTGCAAGGCTTACAAAATAATATCTTCTTATTATTCCTAGCAGCATTTGTCATATTAACAATTTGGGAATATGTAGTAGGTATTATATTAGAAAAAATATTTAAAACCAAATACTGGGATTATTCTCATTTAAAATTTAACTTTCAAGGAAGAATATGCTTAAAAAATTCTATATATTGGGGAATATTAGGCGTTATCTTTATCAAATGGATTCATCCATTTGTTTCAGATATTGTTAATTTAATCCCAGCAGTTAATTTAACATATGTAATAACCATTATCTATAGTATACTTGCTGTAGATATGGCATTTAGTATTATTACCTTTACTAACATAGAAACAACAATGCAAAAAATTAATGAATTAGGGGAAAATATAAAATTAAAACTAGAAGAGCTAAAAGAAGCAAAAACTATGCAACCAGAAAGTACTAACCACGAAAATGTAGAAAAACTAGTTCATGAATTAAAAAGAAAACAATTGCGTATGAAAATTAGATTTTATAGACAAATTAAAAGAATCAAAATGGCTTTCCCAACTATGAAATCAGAAAGTATGACAAAAGTATTGAATCAAAAAGTAGATTTTGAAACTCTCAAAAAAATAATGAAAAAAGATAAATAGGAGAAAATATGAAGCAAAATATATATATTATTAGTAATAACCAAGAAGTTTATCATCTATTAAAGGATATATTTAACAAGGATAAGGAGTATGATTTCACTTGCTTTTCCGAAGAAAAGGTAAACGAAGTATTAGAAAATATACCATCACTCATCATTATAGATGAAGATGGAATAGAAAATGGTAGAATTATTTGCCAAACAATCAGGCAAAACGAAGATAATAGCATTACGCCCATTATTGTAGTGTCTTCTAATAAAGAACATGAACACAAACTAGATATACTGAAATTGAAAGTATCTCATTATATAAAAAAGCCAATCGATGCAGAGTATATATATTATACAATTAAGAATATTATTTATTTATTATATATTAATCGTAGAGTTAGCCCATTAACAGGGTTACCAGGAAATGTACAAATACAAGCAGAAATGAAAAAAAGATTTCTAAAAAAAGAAACTTTTGCTATGATGTATTTAGACTTAGATAATTTTAAAGCATATAATGATGTATATGGTTTTTTAAAGGGAGATGAAATTATTAAATTTACAGCTAAAACTATTATAAAAAATATCCATACATATGGATTAGAGGATAGTTTCGTTGGACATATTGGAGGAGATGATTTCATAGCAATTGTACCAGAAACAAATTACGAAATACTATGTCAAAATATTATTGCTGATTTTGATAAAAATGTACAACAATTTTTTACAGATATGGATAGAGAAAAAGGATATATTGAAGTTGCTAATAGAAAAGGAATTATTGAAGAATTTCCACTTACCTCAATCTCTATAGGTGTAGTAGAAGTAAAAAAAGGAAAATTTCATAATACATTAGAAATTGGTGAAGTAGGGGCAAGTGTAAAACATTTAGCAAAAACTATACAAGGTAGTACTTATGTAATAGATAGAAGACAAAATGAATAAAAAAAACTATATTCCGATGTAAAGGAATATAGTTTTTTTACTTTATAAGAAAGTATATTTTTTAAAATGCATATCTCTTATTATTCAGTAGCGATAGTAGGAAGTACTAGAGGTGTAATAGTAGTATTATCTGTATACGCAATATTTCCAATAGAGCCTTCTTCGCTTTTTATAGGAAGAAAAGTTTCTGCATTGATATAAAGTTTGCAATTACTATTTTGCAAAACATAGCACTTTACTTCGTTTACAGTTTCCTCATGAATAGAAGTAAACCATGGAGAAAAATAAATTAAAAATATACCTAAATTTGTCATTTTCTTATCTACTTCTTCTGTAGAAAGAGAAACCATTTGCGTATCATTATTTAATACATAAATAGTATCATCACTGTTTTTATAAACGGTTCTACTAGCTTCTCCATGAGTATATACAACTTTAGTGATACCGTTACTCTTAGTAAATTCCATCTGAGAAGTTTGACCATCAGAATCAGAAGTATATACAAAACCATAAGTTTCTTGTGACTCAAAATTTTGTACAGCATCTAAATAAGATTGAATAATTTCAGCATTTTTACTAGCAAAATAATTCCATATCCATAATACAACAATAGCAATAACTGCAATACAAGATATAACTATCATAACAATTGTAGATTTTTTCATAAAATTTCTCCTTTCTTGTATCTAATCATAATATAACTTTTGCTAAAATTCAAGAAAAATAGAAAAGATTATTGCAATTTAATGTGTACTTCTTGCAATTGTTCTTTACTAACTTCTCCTGGAGCACCCATTAATAAATCTTCTGCTTTACTATTCATAGGAAAGGCAATAACATCACGAATATTTTCACTATCTGTTAAAAGCATTAACATTCTATCAATTCCAGGCGCAATGCCAGCATGAGGTGGTGCACCAAATTGAAAAGCATGAAATAAAGCATGAAACCTTGTTTCAATATCTTTTTTGGTGTAGCCTGCAATTTCAAAAGCTTTAACCATAATATCAGGCTCATGATTTCTAACTGCACCAGAAGAAAGCTCAATTCCATTACATACAATATCATATTGATAAGCAAGAATATCCAAAGGATTTTTTGTATGCAAAGCTTCTAAACCACCTTGTGGCATAGAGAATGGATTATGGCAAAAGGTAATTTGATGATGTTCATCTAATTCATACATAGGAAAATCTACTATCCAGCAAAATTGGAAAGAATCTGTATCAATTAAATCTAATCTCTTTCCTAATTCTGTTCTAATTTGACCAGCAAGCTCTGAGGCTCTTTTTTCTGTATCTGCTATGAAGAAAAGAGTATCATCTTGATGTAAATCTGCTAAAGTAAATAACTCTTTTTTTAGTTCGTCAGGAATAAATTTATCAATAGGACCTTTAAAAGATAAATTCTCTTGTACTTCTAAGTATCCAAGACCTGGCATACCAATAGACATGGCAAAGTCAAGCATCTTTTCGTGAAAACCTTTAGACATATGACCAGTAACTTTAATAGCACGTACGGTTTTATGAATAAAAGGCTTAAAGGTACATTTCTGGAAAAAGTCTGTTAAATCTATAATATATAGAGGATTTCTTAAATCAGGTTTATCTGTTCCATATTTTAATATAGCTTCTTGATAAGAAATTCTAGGAAAAGGATAAGAAGCAATTTTTTTGTGTGAAAACTGCTCAAAAGTATGAAATATAACAGGTTCAATTGCTTCGAAAACATCTTCTTGAGTCGCATAAGACATTTCTATATCTAATTGATAAAATTCTCCTGGAGCACGGTCTGCTCTAGCATCTTCATCCCTGAAGCAAGGAGCAATTTGAAAATATTTATCAATTCCAGATACCATAAGAAGTTGTTTAAATTGTTGAGGTGCTTGTGGTAAAGCATAAAACTTTCCAGGATGTAGTCTACTAGGAACTAAATAATCTCTAGCACCCTCAGGAGAAGAACTAGTAAGAATAGGGGTTTGTACTTCTAAAAAACCTTGCTGAGTCATTTCATTACGTAGGAATTGAAGAACTTTGGCTCTTAGCATTAAATTTTGTTGTAACCTAGAAGAGCGTAAATCCAAGAAACGATACTGTAACCTTAAATCTTCTCTAACAAATCCTTTATGATTAATTTCAAAAGGTAACATTTTTGTTCTTTTTCCTAATACTGTGATATCTTGAATAACAACTTCTACTTCACCCGTTTGAATATTGGGATTGTAGGTTTCAGGAGATCTCTTTCTTACTACTCCTTTTACACAAACACTAGATTCAATAGGAATTCTAGAAGAAAAATCAACAACATCTGCTTTACCAGAAGTTACAACTTGAGTTACTCCATACATATCACGAATATCTAAAAATACCAAACCACCAAAATCTCTAATGGTATCTACAAATCCACAAATTTTTACCTCTTTTCCAACATCTGATAAAGTAATTTCACAACAAGTGTGTGTTCTAAAATGAGTTTTCATATATAATCATCCTTTCTTAGGGCAATAAAAAAAGCCCTTGCATTATGCAGGGACGAAAATAAATTCCGCGGTGCCACCCAGCTTGAAAAATATCAAAACTATATCTTTCCACTTATCAAAACATGCTCCAATGTGTTGGTGGACTATGTTCTTCTAAAAAAGGCTTTCAGCTTACAACCTTTTCTCTCTGTTAGTAACTTTTAATCCCTCGTCATCTTCATCGCACTATAAAATTTATAGATAATATTTTATAACAGTATATACCAAAAAGTCAAGAGGTATGCAGATATTACACAAATTTTATGAATAAAGCAAAATTTTCATTGCCAATGCAACAACTTTTTTCTAAAAAGTGTTGTCATATTCTCGTTTTATATTTTTGATTCC
>CALWZX010000026.1 GCA_944386125.1 uncultured Clostridia bacterium
GTTCCTCCATGTACCATATTCCAGTATCTTGATGAGATAATTGGCATTTGTGTAATTCCAAAATATTTATTTAATTGATCATATGTTGCTGTTGTTCCGGCTCTTCTCGCAGAAATTACAGTTGCAGCTGGTTTAAATAGAAACCTATCTATTTTGCCTGCTTGAGAAGCAGAATAAAATACTCTATCCATAAAAGATGTAATTGCTCCAGTTGCTCCTGCATAATGTACAGGTGAACCAAATATAAATCCATCTGCTTCTTTTGCTTTTTCTACAAATTCATTAACTACGTCATCAAATACACATTTTCCTGTTTTTGCACAGCTCTTACATGCTATACAACCAGCAATAGGCTTTATTCCTATCCAAAAAATCTCTGTTTCAATATCATTATAATTTAATTCTTTTGCCACCTCTTCTAAAGCGGTATTTACACAACCATCTTTGTGTGGTCCTCCATTGACTAATAATACTTTCATTTCAAAGACTCCTTTCTTTATTTATATAATTTATTATTTTTATATCCATTTATTCCTAACCGTTTATATTATATCAGTTAGTCTATACTCTAAGTCAAGCTTTTTATTGACATGTTTTTTAGGAAATGCTATAATTTTTCTAATTTTAAACAGGAGGATTACTTTTATGAGTGATTTTAAGTTTTATGATTTAGGTGTAGTTTGTGGAAGATTTGGTCATGAACAATTAGGACATGTTTCTTTATTTAATAATTGTATGTCTCTTTGTAAAAGGACTTTAATTTTGGTTGGTTCTGCTCAAGAGTCTGCTCCTGAAGATTTAGTCGGTACTGCAGAATTAATCATTCCTCGAAGTACAATTCCTATTTCTGCCACTATGGTTAGAGGCTATCTTGTTATTAATGATGAAAAACATTGGCAAGAATGTACTCATCCTTTAATTCACGGAATGTATGAAAGGTTGCGTTATGAATTAATGAGCGTACCTATTTATCAAAATATTTATAATCATATTCGCAAAGGAGAACTTTCTTTAGACCATTTTATGAAACTTTATCACGAATTAGAAATACAAGATAAAAATGAAAAGCTTGCTCATATTCCTAAAAGCAAAAGTACCTAAAACTATTTTAGGTACTTTTGTGCTATATATTAATCTCCCAAGCAAATTCCTATATTTCTTGCAGTTTTTACTAGATCATCATCCATAGTAACTAATCTTATGCTTCCTTCTGATTCTCCATTTTGTACAGCGCCAATTTCTTTATTACTTCCTACTACCTCTTCTAGTGGAACGCAATCTAATTTTCCATTTTTGATTACTGTAAGTACGTTAAATTTTCCTTCTAAAGCAAGTTCCATTGCTTTAGATCCATATTTCGTAGATAATACTCTGTCAAATGAAGTTGGTGTTCCTCCTCTTTGTAAATATCCAAGAACAGTACATCTTGCTGTTAATCCTGTTAGTTCTTCTAGTTGTTTTGCTACTTTTTCTCCGGCACCACCCAATTTAGTATTAATAACACCTTGTCCATTATTTGCTTCTTCTTTTACAGAAATTTCTCCTCCTTTTGGAAAAGCTCCTTCTGAAACAACCACTATACTGAAATTTTTTCCAATCTTTTGTCTATTTTTTATTGCTTGTGCTGCCTTTTCAATATCATATGGTATTTCTGGAATTAAAGCTACATCTGCACCTCCAGCAATGGCAGATTCTAATGCTATCCAGCCAGCTTCTCTTCCCATAACTTCTAATACCATAATTCTGTTATGTGTTTCTGCTGTTGTATGTAATCTATCTAAAGCTTCTGTAGCTACTGAAACAGCTGTGTTATATCCAAAAGTAATATCTGTGCAAGCAACATCATTATCAATTGTTTTTGGTACGCCAATCATATGAATTCCTTTTATAGAAAAATCTCTTGCTGATTTTTGGGTACTATCTCCTCCTAAAGCAAAAACACAATCAAATTCATCATCTTTTACGTTTTGTACACATATATCTGATAAATCTTTATATACTTGTTTTCCTTCTTCCATTACAGGATAATGAAATACATTTGCATTGGTAGAAGATGATATAATAGAACCTCCCTTTTGTAAAATACCTGATGCAGTATCTGCTGAACTTAGTCTTTCATAATTATTTTTTAATAAACCTCTATATCCATCAATAAATCCATAACATTCTACTCCATAATGTTCTGCTGTTTTTACAATTGCACGAATTACTGCATTAAAACCAGAAACATCTCCTCCATTTGCAAGTATTGCAACTTTCTTTACCATAGTTTTTTCCTCCCTGTTTCGTAAATTAAATCAAACTTTCTTTAGCTTGCTTCTTGTATATTATATCAATATTTTATATTTTTACAACAGTTTTTTCCGATTTTATCTAATTTTTTACCTCTTTAATATTTTCCATAATTTCTTTGCATTCTTTCCAATTGGTTGTTTTAATACAGTCATATTCATCTTTTAGTTTATGTAATATAGCACTAGTATCGTCTGTTGAATCTAAGTCTGTTACAATAATCTCTTTTATATATTCTTCTTTTCCATAAATTAGCTTAAATAGTAGAGAACGAAGAAATCCTTCTATACGATCTTCCTCATTTTTTACAGCAATAATCATATAAATTCCCTTTGCTTTCATTTTAGTACATGTGTAGATGGTCATGACATTTTTTATTAATTCTATCAAACCATATATGGCTAATGTCCAAAATATTGTATGAAATATAAATTCTTGCATGGTTTTCCTCCCCTGCGCAATTTATATTATTTTATGTTTCTTTTTTTTAATTGTTACAATTAGCAAAAAATAAGAACTTCATTAAGAAGTTCTTATGATATGTTATGTTATATTTTATTATTAGATCCAAATACATCTTTCATTTTATGTGCTACAGTCTCTTTTATTTTTTCTCTTGCTGGTGTTAAATATTTTCTTGGATCAAAAGCACTAGGGTCTTCTGCAAATACTCTTCTTATTTCAGCTGTCATTGCTAAACGTAAATCTGTATCTACATTGATTTTAGAAACTCCTGATATACTTGCTTCATGTAACATCTCATCTGGTACTCCTTTAGCTCCAGGAATATTACCACCATATTGATTACACATGTTTACCAATTCTGGTATAACAGTTGATGCTCCATGTAATACAATTGGTGTATTTGGTATTAATTCTTTTACTTTTGCTAAAATATCAAAACGAAGCTTTGCCTCTCCTTTAAATTTATATGCTCCATGACTAGTACCTATAGCAATTGCTAAAGAGTCGCATCCTGTTCTTTGAGCAAATTCTTTGGCTTGCTCAGGATCTGTATACATAGCATCATTCGCAGATACATTAACATCATCTTCTATTCCTGCTAATTTTCCTAATTCTGCTTCTACAACAACTCCATGGCTGTGTGCATAATCCACCACTTGTTTTGTTAATCTTACATTTTCTTCAAAGTCATATTTTGAACCATCAATCATAACAGATGTAAATCCATTATCAATACACATTTTACATGTTTCAAAGTCTGGTCCATGATCTAGATGAATAGCAACAGGAATTTGAGGATTTTCCTCAACTGCTGCTTCTACCATTTTCATTAAATATCCAATTCTTGCATATTTAATTGCACTAGAAGAAGCTTGTAATATAACAGGTGAATTTTGCTCTGCTGCTGCATCCATAATTCCTTGTATAATTTCCATGTTATTTACATTAAATGCTCCTATAGCATAATGCTCTTTCATAGATTTTTCAAACATTTCTTTAGTCGTTACTAATGGCATAATTTTATTCCTCCTTATATACTTTCTTTGGTTATTATATCCTTATCTCATTTTTAAGTCAATTATTTTTTAGTTTTTATTTTCATATATGTTATATAAAAATCAATAAATATACAGGATATTTCATCATTTCTAACTAATATATCTGCTTTCCTAAAGTATTTTCATGATTCTCCATATAACGTTTTATCATGATTGTAGGAATTGTATAAATTATTGCTAACGCTAAAAGTAATATATATACTGGTATATTGATGTTTGTTATAAGAATTCCAATAGTAACATATATAGCTATACTTACCATTGCTAAAATCATTGGCCAAATTAAATTCATATTTTGTTTTACTACTGCATATTCTGAAGTCCATTCTAGTTTTGGTCTTTTTAAATCTACCATAATCATCAGTAAATTTTGCATTACAATCATAATAATAGCAATAACCGTAGTAAGAAGTAAAATGAAAGTATTGGTTTTTAAAACATACCATACCAATGCAATAGCAACAATAGATATAATCGTTTGTAATATAATTCCCGGTAATGTTTTATACATCACTTGTTTTGCAAAAGGAACTGGTATATATTTCATAAAGGTTGCATTTTGTCCATCTCTTGAAATTGCTGTTGGCGCTATATATCCGAACATAAAAATAAATTGTATAATTCCTAATATTATTAAAACAACTATATTCGGATCTACTCCAGATAGTTCTTGTGTCATTTGCTGTAGTTCATTTTCTGGTAAAGCCAAAATCTGTGAAGCAAATAATCCTATAAAAATTACAGGAACTAAAATAGATGGCACAATACATTGCATTAGAAATATAGGATTACGGCATAGTGTTTTCCATTCCTTTCCTACATAACTTTTCCATAGTTTTCCTCCCTTGAAGGCTTTTCTTTCATTTAATTTTTTACTTACTTTTCCACTCTCTAAATTGCCAACCGCTCCTTTGAAATATAGCTTTTGTGCTATTAAAATATATACAATATAACTAATTGCTGTAATTCCTACTAATTGTAGCAACCCTAAAATAGCTGTTGCTATATTCCCCACATCTAATGCCATAATAGAAGCTCCTAATGTAGGGAAATATCCTTTAAATATTTCTACTAAACTATTGGCTTGCATAATCAATTGTGCTAATTGCTCATTGGTTACCTCTTCTTGTCCAGATGATACAAATACTATAGCCAGAACAAAGATAATACTAAATATTGTTGCAATAAATTGATATCTATTTTTATTTTTTATGAGCTTTGAAAAACTCATAATAATCATAGCAATCATTCCTGATATAAGCATTGGTAGAATAGGAAATATAGCACAGACTAAAACTGCCATTATGTAAAATAATAGATTTGCATTTGTTTGTACTCCATAAATACATAAAGGAATTAAACCAATAAAAATAACAATAATATACTCTGTTATTAACATAACATTAGTTTTTGCAATGACTATATCACGTGGTTTTATTGGTAATGGTAAAATATATTCATTATCACTTGAGAAATATAAAATGTTAATACTCGAGAATATAGTTTGTACTAATACTAACATGGCTATAGCTAATAAAATTAATCCTAAAAAAGCTTTTTCTTGTTGTATAGGAATTAATACTGAGATCATACCATAGCTCATAAAAGCTAAAATACCTGCTATATAGGCAAAAGCAAGTAACATGATAACCAACATTCCCTTACTCTTATTTTTTGTCTCCCCAGGATTCATATTATTTTGAAAAGAAGTTTTTAAAAAAACTTTTGTTAACGCTAAAACTTTATGCATTTTTTTCACCCCTTTACTCTTCTTCTTTTTCTGTAATTTCTAAGAATAGTTCTTCTAAAGAGGTGTTCTCTTTAAATTTTTGTCTCATTTCCTCAAAAGTTCCTACAAATAATAATTTTCCTTTATTGATTATACCTACTCTATCACAAAGTCTTTCTGCAACTTCTAATATGTGTGTAGAAAAGAATACGGTTTTTCCTTCTTTAGCATGCTCTCTCATCATTTCTTTTAAATCATAAGAAGATTTTGGATCAAGTCCTGTCATAGGCTCATCTAGTATCCAATTATTAGGCTTATGTAGTAATGCTCCACAAATGACAATTTTTTGTCTCATACCATGAGAATAGCTTTGCATTTGACTATTTAAACTTTCATAAATTTCAAACTTTTTAGTAATTTCTTCTATCTTTGTTTTTCTTTCCTGTACAGGAATCTCATAAATATCTGCTAAAAAATTCAAATATTCAATCCCCTTTAGACGTAAAAACATATCTGGAGAATCTGGTACATATCCAAAGCATTTTTTTGCTTGTAAAGGATTTTTTTCAATATCATAATTATCAATTTCTATTTTTCCTTCATCAGGATTAAGAATCCCTGTAATCATTTTGATAGTGGTTGTTTTTCCAGCACCATTTGGACCTAAAAATCCAAAAATTTCTCCATTTTTTATTTCTAAATTCAAGCTGTCTACTGATTTTTTCCCTTTTACATATTCTTTCGTCACATTTTCTAGCTTAATCATCCAATTTTTCCCCCTTTATATTTCTACGACTATTTTATTCGTAGTAATAGATAATACCTTGGAATAATACTCATCATCTATATGATCCAAAACCTCTTCTGCAGGACCATCATATATAACTTTTCCTTCTTTTCGTACTTCTAACTGAATTCTTTTTAATAAACCTATATAATATGCCATATTGTTTCTCCTTAATATGCAATCATTTGCAATACAAAAATATATTGACATAAACTTCCTAGCATAACAAATATGTGGAAGATTTCATGAAAACCAAAGTGTTTCGTTACCCATGGAAATTTTTTTGTACCATAGATAATTCCTCCAATAGTATAAAATATTCCCCCTGCTACTAACCACCATAAAAGTGGCAGTGCCCCTATTTTCTTAAAAGTAGTAATTAGTGGATATAAAACTATGATAACAATCCATCCCATAGCTAAATAGATAGATGTTGTGAGCCATCTAGGTGCTTCTAACCATACACATGTTAAAATAATTCCTAATATAGCAAGTCCCCAAACCACTCCAAATATGCTCCATCCCCATCCTCCGCGAAGTGGCCCTAAGCATATTGGTGTATAACTTGCTGCAATGAGAACATATATCATTAAATGGTCAAATTTACGAAATACTCTAGTTGCCGTTTTCCCCACATTTAACATATGATATAAACTACTAAATGTATATAGTAATACTAATCCTGCGCCAAAGATGGTAACAGATACCACATCCCAAGCAGTTTCAGTTCCTTTAGTTGCTGCAGTTACTATTAAAATAACTAAACCTGCAATTGCAGCAATCGCTCCTATTAAATGTGAAATTCCACTAACGGGGTCTTTTATTTTTTTCATATTTCTCCTTTCTTAGTAGTATGGAAACTATAAGTCGTAAAAGTAGGAAGCTTCTAAATCTGCCTCATGTACTAATAAAGCAATTGGATATTTTTTATAAGCCTGTCCAATTGTTCCATATAGTTCCTTTGGCTCTGTAAATCCCATATGCCAACGAATAGCATATCTCTCCTCTGGTGTAAGTTTTATAAACTCAGATAACATCATAACAGATTTTTCACCATGACCATAAGGAATGGTATCTTCCACAGTATAATAAGGAACTTTTTCCCATACTCCTAATGCATTTTTTGCATTTCTATAATCTATTTTATAATAATTTACTTTGCAAATATCATGTAGCAACGCAATAATTTTTACTGACGGACTATCCTCCGTTTTTGTTTTTAATATTTCATATACTTTCATACTATGCTCCATAAGTCCACCTTCTTTAGCACCATGAAATCTTGTACTTGCAGGAGCTGTAAAAAAGTCACTATTTTCTAAAAAATGGATTAGTTCTTCTATTCCTTCTCTATTTGTTTCCCTTAGTAATTGTATAAATTGTTCTTTCATGTACTCCTCCTATTATTCCTTATTTTCTAAGAATTTAAACATATCTGTATTAAATACTTTTATATAATATGGCTTAATTTGTGGCATTAAGTCTTTAAAATAAATCATATTTCCCTGTACATCTTCTACCTTCATATTAGGAAAAGTTTTTATCATTCTTTCATCACTGTAATGTTCTTTAAAGAAATCTGATATAACTGGATATTGATAGATTGTATTATAGACTAATTCAATAGCCGGACGATTTTTTACTGGCAAATCGTAATTATGAATTGTTCTTACTAGAAACACACCTACAATTATTGTAGAAATAATCCAATCTATTGCTAAAAGAACAATAGATACTGATAAAATAATTTTTCCTACTTTAGCTGTCCATTTATTCTTTAAATAGTTAATGGCTTTATCTATGTATGGATTGACTATCTTCATTAAAAATAATGCTAAAAATCCCCACATAACAGAATACAATAAACATACTCTACCATTAATGTTAAGTGGTAAATCTGAATAATCCCACCACTTTACATGTAACATGATTTCACCAAAAAAACTAACTAAATATTCTGTAATTGTCCCTACTAAAATTCCTCCTATGAATATAGCAGTGTCATTTTTTCCTAATGGTTTTAGGCAAGCAATCATAACACTTGCCCCTAAACCATATATTGCACAAAAAGGTCCATATACAAAACTTTTTCTACTTTCTATTACACCTTTTGTAAAAAGTCCAAATAATGTTTCTATAATAAGTCCAATTATGCTATAAATAATAAAATAAGCAAAAATTCTCCATATTGTTAGTTTCATGATTCTTCTTTTTTTAGGAGTATTTTCTATTTTTTCTTTTTCTAATACTTCTTCCATATTCCCTCGTTTCTATAGTATACATACACATACTAAAATAACTTCTAAAATAAAGATGAGAGGAAATCCTATAACAAATGCCATTTTCTTTGTTTTATGTCTAAAGGTATACATTCCTAGTATTCCTCCTAAGCCCCCTCCTAATAAAACTAGTGTAAAAAGTGCTTTTTCACTAATTCTCCATTTTCCTTTTTCTGCTTTTTTCTTATCTAGCCACATTGTTAAAAATGTTATTAAATTAATTATCACAATATATATCACAAAATTTTGGATTGTCAATATCTGACTTAGATTGATTGTATTGCTAAACATCTCTTTTCCTTTCTTTTAGCCAAATAAACTCATTTGGTTGCTTTGACTCATTCCTTTTAAACAGCCAACTTTATCTAATAATTCAATGACAGATTTTCCGATTTTTGAACGAATTTTCATATCATCTATAGACATAAATTGTCCTTGTTTTTTTGCTTCATCTATTCCTTCTGCTGCCACAGTTCCTAACCCTGGTATACTGTTTAAAGGTGGTCTAATTCCATCTTTTTCAATTCTAAATTTTGTTGCATGGGATTTGTATAAATCAATTGGTAAAAAGTTAATTCCTCTTTCATACATTTCCATTACTAGCTCCAAAATGGCATACATATTCTTATCTTTCGTAGTTGCACTATTTCCTTGTAAGTCAATTTCTTTCATTTTGTTTTTAACTCTTTCTTCTCCATAACACATAATATCACTATCAAATTCATCTGCACGAATGGTAAAATATGCTGTGTAATATGCCATTGGATAATGAACTTTAAACCATGCTATACGAAAGGCATTTGTTACATATGCTGCCGCATGCGCTTTTGGGAACATATATTTTATTTTTTTACAAGAATTAATATACCATTCTGGCACATTATGTTCTCTCATAATTGCTTCATATTCTTGCCACTTTTCAGGATCTTTTGTTGCTTTACCTTTACGAACACATTCCATAATTTTAAATGCTTTTTGTGAAGGTAATCCTTGTTTGATTAAATAAATCATGATGTCATCTCTGGTACAAATCGCTTCACTTAATTTGATTGTTCCTTCTTCTATTAATGTTTGTGCATTACCAAGCCATACATCCGTACCATGTGATAATCCAGAAATTCTTAATAACTCTTCAAAAGTGGTAGGTCTTGTATCTACCAACATACCACGTACAAATTTTGTACCAAATTCTGGTATACCATAACTTCCTACTTCTGATTTGATTTGCTCTTTGGTTACTCCTAATGCTTTAGTAGAACTAAAAATAGACATCGTTTCTTTATCATCTAATGGTACTTTTGTTGGGTCTATTCCTGTTAGGTCATATAACATACGAATCATAGTTGGATCATCATGACCTAAAATATCCAATTTTAATAAGTTTTGGTCAATAGAGTGATAATCAAAGTGTGTAGTAATAATATCAGAGTTTGGATCATCTGCTGGATGTTGTACTGGTGTAAATTCATATATTTCTCTTCCTTTTGGTACAACAATAATTCCTCCTGGATGTTGTCCTGTAGTTCTTTTTATTCCTGTACAACCTGCAGAAACTCTTAATACCTCTGCATTATTAACAGGAATTCCTCTTTCTTCATAATATTTTTTTACATATCCATAAGCTGTTTTGTCTGCAACTGTACCAACAGTACCAGCTTTAAAAGTAGTTCCTTTACCAAAGATAACTTCTGTATATTTGTGTGCCTTTGCCTGATATTCTCCAGAGAAGTTTAAGTCAATATCTGGTTCCTTATCTCCATTAAATCCTAAAAAGGTTTCAAAAGGAATATCCATACCATCTTTTGCTAGTGGATGTCCACATTTTGGACAAAGTTTATCTGGCAAGTCAAACCCATTTTTATAACCATAGTCTGTAAAGTCTGAATATTTACAGTTAGGACAACGATAATGTGGTGGTAAAGAATTTACTTCTGTAATACCTGTCATATTGGCTACAAAAGATGAACCT
The DNA here is from genome assembly GCA_944386125.1 of uncultured Clostridia bacterium. Classification (GTDB taxonomy): domain Bacteria; phylum Bacillota; class Clostridia; order TANB77; family CAG-508; genus UMGS1663. The sequence goes on from CALWZX010000026.1 coordinate 10,580, forward strand.
ACAGAACCTCTTGAACCAACAATATAACCGTCTTCGTTAGACTTCCAAACTAGCTTTTGAGCAATAATGTACATAACAGAAAATCCATTTTTGATAATAGATGTTAGTTCTTTATCTAGTCTTGATTCTACAATTTCTGGTAATGGGTCTCCATATAATTCATGAGCCTTGTCATAGGCAATATCTTTGATAGTTTGCTCACAATTTTCAATATAAGGTGGACATTTTTCTGGTGAAATAGGTGATATTCTTTCACACATGTCCGAGATTTTGTTGGTATTGGTTACTACTACTTCATAAGCTTTATCTTCTCCTAAGTAAGAAAATTCTTGTAACATTTCTTCTGTTGTTCTTAAATATAACGGTGCTTGCTCATCTGCATCTGAGAAACCTTGTCCTGCCATTAAAATTCTTCTATATATTTCATCTTGTGGATCCATAAAATGTACATCACAAGTAGCAACTACTAATTTCCCTAATTTTTCTCCTAATTCTACTATTTTTTTGTTAATATCTTCTAAAGCCTTTTTATCAGGAACAACTCCTTCACGGACTAAATGCATGTTATTTCCTATAGGTTGAATCTCTAAATAATCATAGTCTTTGGCTATATCTTCTATTTCTTCGTCATCTTTTCCCTCTAAAATAGCACGATATAATTCTCCAGCTTCACAGGCACTTCCTAAAATTAAGCCTTCTGCATATTTTTTATAAATGGACTTTAAGATACGTGGCTTTTTATAAAAATAGTCTAAATGAGAAATCGATACTAATTTATATAAATTTCTAAGTCCAACATAATCTTTGGCTAAAATGATGGCATGATACGTTGGTAATTTTTTATAATCTGCTTTTCCTTGTAGTTTTAAATCAATGTCATCCACTGTTTGTACGCCTTTTTCCTTCATCATTTTTAGCATTTCTCGAAATACTTTTACAGTTGTATCTACATCATCTAAAGCTCTATGTGCTACTTCTACTATAATTCCTAGTTTATCTGCAATTAATCCTAATTTATACTTTTTGAAATCTGGAAATAGTTCTTTTGCTAAACGTAAGGTATCTATATATGTATTTTCAATAGAAAGCCCTAATAATTTTGCATTAAATTTTAAAAATCCTATATCAAAGTCTGCATTATGTGCTACTAAAATACTATCTCCAATAAATTCTATCACTTTTGGTAAAACTTTTTCTATTGTTTCTGCATCTTTTACCATATCATCTGTAATATTGGTAACTTCTACTACTTTTTGAGGAATTGGTTTTTCTGGATTAACAAAGCAACTAAATTCATCTATTACTTCTCCATTTTTTACTTTCATAATTCCTACTTCTGTAATCTTTTCTGTTCTAAATGATAAACCTGTTGTTTCTAAGTCTAATACACAATAAGTAGCATCATCTATATTTTGTTTTTTAGGAAAAGAAACTATAGCACTTTTATCTGGAGCAAGATAAGCTTCTACTCCATAAATTACCTTCATGTCTGGATTATCAAATCCTAACATTTTATGAGCATCTGGAAAAGCTTGTACAACTCCATGGTCTGTAATAGCAATAGATTTCATTCCCCATTTCATAGCTCGCTTAATTAAATCTTTTACAGGAGTTACTCCATCCATTTGACTCATTTGTGTGTGCATATGAAGTTCTACTCTTTTTACTTTACTATTATCCATTCTTTCTTGCTTCTTTTTGCCTTCTGTTTCTACAATTACATTGGCAATTACCCCTAATTCTTTTGCAAATGGATCAAATTGTGCTGTTCCACTAATTCGTAAACCTTTTGCTCCTTTTATTCTTCCCATAATTGTTTTTGCTTTATCTGCTTCAGCAAAAGCCTTACATGTAATGGTGCTACTTCCATCATATAAGTCAAACATGAGCAAGTGCTTTCCACTTTTAAGTTCACGAGAATCAGTATTAATTACTTCTCCTTCTAACATTACTTTTCCACTATCTACCGATAAATCTGCTACTTTCACTAGAGCTTCTTTAATATTTGGATTTCTACCTAATATTAAAGGAGTATGCTCTTCTTCTGCTGGAGGAGGTGGTGGTGGTGGAACATTTTGTATATCTGCAGATGGAGTGACTTTTCTTTCTTCTTGTTTTACATCTGGCTTTTCTTCTACTTTGGCATTTTCCAAAGCTTGTTTGCTTGCTAATTTTATTGCTTCTTCTTGCATTTTTTTACTATATTCCTGATATTTTAAAATATGTTCCTCTGTGATATTTTCAATAAAACTAACTTGTGCCTTTTTTCCATAAATATTTTCAAAAATATCTGCTAATATTTCATTAAAATGTCTTGCTAGTAAAAAGTCTTTTCCTTTCATTTGTAGCATGATATTAGCAGCTTTTCCTTCTACTGATATACTGCTTTCTTTTAATAATGCTTTTACCATAGGATGCTTATAGGAAACATACTCTACAATATCTTGCCATTCTTGTAAAATTAAGTTTTCTATAATACCACTACCTGCTTCTTCACAAACATTTTGTTCTGTCTCTTCTTCTTTTTTTACCCTAATTTCTACATTTTTAATAGCAAATCTTGCTTCCAAAAACTTTTCCAACCCGTAAATTTCCTTAATAGGAATATGTTCTTCTGAAAGTAAAATAAGCTCTAAGGTATTTGTTTTTTTATATAGATTAATATTTTCTAGTTTTGCATTATTTAAAGCAAAACTGGATGAATTATAATCTCGAAAAATTTCTTTTAAAGTTTTTTCTGTCAAACACCCCATGTACTTTATCCTCCTCATTTTTTACAGTATTCTTAATATATCTTGATACGCTACAAAAATAGAAAGTGTAATTAAGAAAGCAAAACCTAATAATTGTATATTAATCTCCATTTTTTCACTTAATTTTTTTCTTCTAATTGCTTCTATAATTAGTAATAACAATTTTCCCCCATCTAAAGCTGGAATTGGCAATAAATTCGTTACTCCTAAAGAAATAGAAATTAATGCTAACATATAAACAAATTCTCTTATTCCCTCTGTCTTTGCTACTACCTCAGAGATTCCTACTGGTCCCATCATTTGTTGCATAGAAACATTTCCTGTAAATAATTGTCTTACATTATCTACAATAGAAGATAAAAACTCTACTGTTCCCCAAAATCCATAATAGATTCTATTACCTAAATTTAAAGGTGCTTCCTCAAATTGCACTCCTAAATAATAAGCATACATTTTATCTAATGGTAACTCTATTGTAATTTCTTCATTTCCTCTTTGTAAAACTAATAATAAAGAATCCCCCGTTGTTTGATTAATTTGCTCTATGATTTCTTGCTGGTTTGTAATTGTTTTTCCGTTAATTTGCAAAATTTTATCATTTGCTTGTACTCCATGTTTTTGAGCAGTACTTCCTTTTTCTACCATCAGTACTTTTGTAGAAGTATCATCTCCTCCTTCTAAGTAAATTCCTGTACTTTTATATTCTTGTGCAGTTGGTGTTACTTCTACATCTAATAATTGCTCATTTCTCTTTATTGTTATGGTTAATGGCTTACCTTCACTATTTTGTAAAATTTCATCCATATCTGTTTTGAGATGAATATTTTTTCCTTCTATCTTTACAATTTCATCTCCTACCTGTAGTTCAGATTGAGCTGCAGCATATTCTGGTAAAATACTTTCTATTTTAGTTGACACGAAATTATTTTGTGTTGCTATTAAACCAAAATATAACATAATTGCAAAAAATATATTTACCGTTGCTCCCGCCACTACAATTGCCATTCTTTTGGGAATACTTGCTTGACTAAAAGAACCTTCTGATTCAGAACGTTCTTCTTCTCCTTCCATACTAACAAATCCTCCTAGAGGAATTAATCGTAAGGCATATTTCGTTTGCTTTCCTTGTTTCTTCCAAATAGTTGGTCCAAAACCAATAGCAAATTCATTTACTTTTACTTTGCATAGTTTAGCAACAGTAAAATGACCTAATTCATGTATAAAAATAAGAAAACCTAATAAAAATACAATTTTTATTAGTGCTATCAAAAAAGCAAGCAATTTTTCCTCCTTTTCTTTGCTTATAGCATTTTAAACAATACATAAGCAAATGGTGCAATAAATATTAAACTATCTATTCTATCTAGCATACCACCATGCCCTGGTATTAAATTACTAAAATCCTTTATTTCTACATAGCGTTTGATACTTGATGCTGCAAAATCTCCCATTTGTCCAATAAAGCTAAGTGCTATACCTATAATTGTCATAATCCAATAAGAATATCCCATATTCCAGAAATAATTTACAGCCATTGTATATAATAAAACTAAAATGACAGCTCCTATTGTTCCTCCTATACAACCCTCAATAGATTTTTTAGGACTTACTTTACTAAATTTATGCTTGCCAAAATATTTTCCTATAAAGAAAGCAAAAATGTCTGTTCCCCAAGCAGCAATAATTGCATACCAAATTAAAATATTTCCATTAGGCATTCCATCTAGAAATGCAATAAACATAATACAAAATACTACATAACAAATGCCAAAAAAAGTATAGGCTATATCTTTAAAAGTAGTTTTCATATCAGTTGCAATTACTTGTGCAAACAGTAATAGTAGTAAAATTGGTACTGCTATACTTACTATGATTGGTAACCATTCTATAGGTACTAAGTGAATAATAGAAATGGAAGCACAACATAAGTATCCTACCCATCGTACTGGGTTAGAAACATGAGATACTGCATTAAAATATTCATTTAAAGCTAAATATGCAATAAATGCTAAGCAAATATCTACTATATATTTATTTCTAACCAATAATATAATGAGAACCAATGGGAACCACATAAGTGCTGAAGTAATTCTTTTTATCATTTATTTTTTCATTCCTTTCGTTATCTTTAGATATTTTATTTTCCTCCAAATTTTCTATTTCTTTTGTTATATATTGCTATAGCTTCATCTAAATCTTCTTCTGTGAAATCTGGCCAATTTTTATCTATAAATAAAAATTCTGTATAAGCTAATTGCCATGGCAAAAAGTTACTAGTTCTTAATTCTCCACTAGTTCTTATCATCAAATCTGGGTCAGGTATTCCCGCTGTATATAAAGAATTAGAAATTGTATCTTCGTTAATATCTTCTATCGAAATTTCTTTATTTTGTACTTGTGTTGCTATTTTTTTCATAGCTCTTACAAGTTCATCTCTACCTCCATAATTAATAGCAATGGAAAAAGTAACGCCTGTATTGTTTTTGGTTCTTTCCATACATTTTTGCATGCTTTCTTGCATATTTTTTGGCATTGCTTCGATTGCACCAATAATTTTTACTCGAATATTTTCTGTATCTGCACGTTTGCTATAATCGTCTAAATAATTCTTTAGTAATAACATTAATGCTCCTACTTCTTCCTCAGTTCTCTTCCAATTTTCTGTTGAAAAAGCATAAACCGTAATATAAGGTAATCCAATTTTATTAGCATGCCTTACTATTTTTTCAAGTGTTTTTGCACCTTCTTTATGTCCTAGTTTAATATCTATTCCTTTACTTTTAGCCCATCTACGGTTTCCATCCATAATAATAGCAATATGTTTTGGCATATTTTCTTTTTCCATATTCACAATTCCTTCCCCTTTAACTATACAGTCATGATTTCTTTTTCTTTTTTCTCTAATATTGTATCTATTTCATTAATTTTTTTATCTGTAATTTTTTGAATTTCATTTTCTGCCATTTTTAACTCATCTTCTGTAATTTCTGAATCTTTTTGTTTCTTTTTAAATTCATCAATTCCATCTCTTCTTACACTTCTTATTGCTACTTTTGCTTCCTCTGCCATTTTTTTAATATCTTTAACTAATTCTTTTCTTCTTTCTTCATTTAATTCTGGGAAGGCTAATCGAATTACTTTTCCATCATTATTTGGTGTAATTCCAATATCTGATGCAAGTATTGCTCTTTCTATATCTTTTAAAATACTCATATCCCATGGTTGAATAACTATTAATCTTGCTTCTGGAACAGAAATTCCTGCTACTTGATTAATTGGTGTAGGTGTTCCATAGTATTCTACTGACACCTTATTTAATATTGCAGGGTTTGCTCTTCCTGCTCTTACCTCTGATAAATTTTCTTCTAAAACACTAATTGTTTTATTCATTCTTTCTTCTATATTTGTATAATCCATTATATTCTTTTCCTTTCTATTTATTAATTATTTTACAATTGTTCCTATTTTTTCACCTTTAACAGCTTTTACAATGTTTTCCGGTTCATCAATACCAAATACTAATAGTGGCATATGGTTATCTCTACACATTGCTGTTGCTGTAGAGTCCATAACTTTTAAGTCTTTATTTAATACATCTAAATAAGAAATTTCATCATATTTTACCGCATTCTTATCTAATTTTGGATCTGCAGAATATACTGCGTCAATTGATTTTCCTAATAATATGATTTCTGCATTTACTTCAGTAGCTCTTAATACTGCTGCTGTATCTGTGGTGAAATACGGATGACCTGTTCCACAAGCAAATATAACAACTCTTCCTTTTTGTAAATGTTTTTCTGCTTTTCTAATGATAAAAGGTTCTGCAATTTCTCTCATTTCAATTGCTGTTTGTACACGAGAATAAACTCCTCTTGCTTCTAAAGCATCTTGCAAGGCAAGTCCATTCATTGCAGTTGCAAGCATTCCCATATAGTCTGCTGTAGTTCTATCCATTTGATGTCCATTTCTTCCTCTCCAAAAATTTCCACCTCCTACAACTATAGCAACTTGTACTCCCATATCCACAATTTCTTTGATTTTGTCACATATTTTTCCTATAGTTTCAGCATTAACTCCTGTTTTTTGATCTCCTGCAAGAGCTTCTCCGCTTAATTTGAGTAGCACTCTTTTATATTTTGTTTCAGGCACTTTTTACACACTCCTTATTTTATTTTTTCGTCTCCTATTCTATCACATAATGCAATATAAAAGAAATACTTTTTTGTAAATTTTATGAGTTTTTTAGAAAAAAGAAAAATAGGTTAGCTTTTTACTAAACCTATTCTCTTTATTCATATTTTCATTTTTTATGATATAGGTATCACTACTGGGCGGAAACCTCCGCGAAAATGACTATTACCGCTGGTGGCGGTCAAAATAAAAAATTCCTGCATTAGAAGAATTCCAAAAATAGCCTCCTTTTACTACAAATGGATGATGTAATCCTGCAAAAATCGAACTATCATTTTTCCATGAGCTAGCACCTGTACCAGATGAAGATACTTCTCTTATACCATCTCCATAAATTTTTATATTTTTTGCATAATTTGCATTACTAGCCGCATTTACGTTTTCTTCATTATCTGTTTTCGTGTTATTATCTACACTACTATCAAAAGGATATACCATAGTATATTTTGTGCTTGCTGTTTGTAAACTATCTCCCATATATGCTACAGATTTTCCAAATCTTGATAAATTTGCATGTTCATTTGCTATATATGAAGCTGTTCTTTCCCATTCTCCTCCTGATAAGTCATACACTCCTGTCATATTTCCTGTACTTGATGCAGATATTCCTCCTTGTTGATTCCATGCATACATACTTCCTGTTGGTGTTGGTGTATTTCCTTGTAAATTATTTATTTCTTCTATTTTTACAACAGTTTCTGCTCCATCCGTTAATCCTTGTGTAATTCCTGTAATTCCATATACACTATCCACTCCATTTTTTCCTGTACTTATTGTTCTTGCTTGACCTCCACTATTTACGTTTGCATTATTAATAGCTATTTCTTGTCCGTTCGTTCCGATACTTGCTATAACTTAAATAACTTATCATTCCCCACTCACTACTTTTTATTAAATGTGTATCTGATGAGCTTGTAGTGAAACCATAAATATTTCCACTTTCATTCATCGCTTTGCATATGTTATATATATCATTTTCATTGATGTAATTCATACTATATGTTAATGGTTG
>CALWZX010000027.1 GCA_944386125.1 uncultured Clostridia bacterium
GGTGATAAAGGTACGTGAATAGCCATTTGGTCTCCGTCAAAGTCAGCATTGAATGCTGTACAAACAAGTGGGTGAAGCTTAATTGCTCTACCTTCTACTAAAACTGGTTCAAATGCTTGAATACCAAGTCTATGTAATGTAGGCGCACGGTTAAGCATTACTGGATGATCTTTGATAACATCCTCTAATATTTCCCATACTTCTGGACTTAATTTTTCTACCATTCTTTTTGCATTTTTAATGTTATGTGCTATGTTACGTCCTACTAATTCTTTCATAACAAATGGTTTGAATAATTCTACCGCCATTTCTTTTGGCACGCCACATTGATAAATTTTAAGTTCTGGTCCTACAACAATAACAGAACGACCTGAATAATCAACACGTTTTCCTAAAAGGTTTTGTCTAAATCTACCTTGCTTTCCTTTTAATAAATCAGAAAGTGATTTTAAGGCTCTATTTCCAGCACCTGTTACTGGTCTACCACGTCTCGAGTTATCAATAAGAGCATCTACTGACTCTTGTAACATTCTTTTTTCATTTCTTTTAATAATTTCTGGTGCACCTAACTCAATTAATCTTTTTAAACGATTATTTCTGTTAATGACTCTTCTATATAAATCATTTAAATCAGATGTAGCAAATCTACCACCATCTAATTGTACCATTGGTCTTAAATCTGGTGGAATAACTGGAACTACATTCATAATCATCCATTCTGGTCTATTTCCAGATTGTCTAAAAGATTCTATTGTGTCCAATCTTTTAATTAATTTTGCTTTCTTTTGCTCGCTTGCTTTTTCTAGTTCCTTTTTTAATTTTACTGATAATTTTTCTAAGTCAACTTCTTTTAATAGTTTTTCAAGAGCCTCTGCTCCCATTTCTGCTGTAAAGCTACCTTCTCCATATTTTTCAACAGCTTCATGATATTCCTTTTCTGTTAAAACTTGTGTTTTTAATAGTCCTGATGTTCCTTTATCTGTAACAATATAAGAAGCAAAGTATATAACCTTTTCAATATTTCTTGGAGAAACATCTAATACTAAAGCAATTCTACTAGGAATTCCTTTAAAATACCAAATATGTGCTACTGGTGCAGCAAGTTCAATATGTCCCATTCTTTCACGTCTTACTTTTGCTTTGGTTACTTCTACACCACATCTATCACATACAATTCCTTTATATCTAACCCTTTTATATTTTCCACAATGACATTCCCAGTCTTTTGTTGGTCCGAAAATTCTTTCACAAAATAGTCCATCTTTTTCTGGTTTCAGTGTTCTATAGTTAATAGTTTCTGGTTTTTTTACTTCACCTTTTGACCATTCTCTTATTTTTTCATCTGATGCTAATCCTATTTTGATTTTATCAAACATTTCTAATTCGTCCACTTAAGGTTCCCCCTGACACATAATATTTTTATCCTCTTACAAGTTGTGGTAGATTTTGCTTGAAAAGTATTGCTACTACTGTACAATTCCCTAAGGTCCTACTTTCCAAGCTACTTTCTTTCCTATTCAATTATTTTATGATTAGAAATCGATATCATCTTCATCGTCAAATCCTTCAAATAGCTCATCATTATCTTCTTCATAATTTTCTGTTTCTTCTACTTCATCTAATAGAATGTCTTCTGCATCTTCATCTGCTGCAATATAGCTATCTTCTAGTTCACTTTCATTTAATACGTCTGTTCCAATTCTTTCTTTACTTTCCTCATAGTCGATTCCTTCATCAATATTCTCTTTTAATTCTAATTCTTGATTATCTTCAGAATATAGACGAACATCTAATCCTAAAGATTGAAGCTCTTTAATTAATACTTTGAATGATTCTGGAACTCCAGGTTCTGGAACATTTTCTCCTTTTACAATTGCTTCATAAGTTTTTACACGACCTACTACATCATCTGATTTTACAGTTAACATTTCTTGTAATGTATATGCTGCACCATATGCCTCTAAAGCCCAAACTTCCATTTCACCGAAACGTTGTCCACCAAATTGTGCTTTACCACCAAGTGGCTGTTGTGTTACTAATGAGTATGGTCCAGTTGAACGAGCATGGATTTTGTCATCTACTAAGTGGTGTAATTTTAACATATACATAACACCAACAGTAATTGGATGATCAAATGGATCTCCAGTTCTTCCATCATAAAGAATTGTTTTTCCATCTCTTCTTAAGCCTGCTTCTTCTAGTAAATCTTCAATTTCTTTATCTGTAGCACCATCAAATACTGGTGTTGCTACTTTCCATCCTAATGCCCTCGCAGCCATTCCTAAGTGAACTTCTAGTACCTGTCCTAAGTTCATACGCGATGGAATACCCATTGGATTTAATACAATATCTACTGGTGTTCCGTCAGGCATAAATGGCATATCTTCTACTGGTAAAATTCTTGAGATAACACCTTTATTTCCATGACGACCAGCCATTTTATCACCAACAGAAATCTTTCTTTTTGTAGCAATATAGCAACGAATCACTTGGTTTACTCCAGGTCCTAATTCATCAGAATTATCTCTTGTAAAGATTTTAACATCTACAATTGTTCCCGCTTCTCCATGTGGTACTCTTAAAGAAGTATCTCTTACTTCTCTTGATTTTTCACCAAAGATAGCTCTTAACAATCTTTCTTCTGCAGTTAATTCTGTTTCTCCTTTTGGTGTAACTTTACCTACTAAAATATCTCCAGGTCTTACTTCTGCACCAATTCTGATAATACCATTTTCGTCTAAGTCTTTTAAGCCGTCATCACCTACATTTGGAATATCACGAGTAATTTCTTCTGGACCTAATTTTGTATCTCTACATTCACAATCATATTCTTCAATATGAATAGAAGTATATACATCTTCTTTTACCAATCTTTCACTGATTAATACAGCATCCTCGTAGTTGTAACCTTCCCATGTAGTAAAAGCAATTAATACATTTCTTCCTAATGCCATTTCTCCATTTTTGGTAGATGGTCCATCTGCTAAGATTTCTCCTTCTTTTACTTTTTCTCCTCTTGTTACAACTGGTCTTTGATTAATACAAGTTCCACCATTAGTTCTCTTGAATTTACGTAATTTATATGTATCTATTTCATTCTTTTTATTTCTAACTAAAATTTGATCTGCTGTTACTTTTTCTACTACACCATCATTTTTTGCAGTTACTGTAATTCCTGAATCTTTTGCAGCTCTATATTCAATTCCTGTTCCTACAATTGGTGTTTCTGGCATTAATAATGGAACTGCTTGACGTTGCATGTTAGAACCCATTAATGAACGTTTTACGTCATCATGCTCTAAGAAAGGTATCATTGCTGCTGCTACAGATACTAATTGTTTTGGTGATACATCCACATAGTCTACTTGATCTTTATCTACCTCTGTTATTTCTGCTCTATGACGTACACGAATTCTTTGATTAATAAATTTGTTGTCCTTATCTAATGGCTCTGATGCTTGTGCAATGATATATTTATCCTCTTCATCTGCAGGCATGTACACTACTTCATCTGTTACTTTTCCTGTTTTATGATCTACTTTTCTATATGGTGTTTCTATGAATCCATATTCATCTATCATAGCGAATGAAGATAATGCAGAGATAAGTCCTATATTTGGTCCTTCTGGAGATTCTACTGGGCAAAGTCTTCCATAGTGAGTATAGTGAATATCTCTTACTTCAAATCCTGCTCTTTCTCTTGATAATCCTCCTGGTCCTAATGCAGAAATTCTTCTTTTATGTGTTAATTCTGAAAGAGGGTTAGTTTGATCCATAAATTGTGATAGCTGTGAGCTTCCAAAGAATTCACGAATAGAAGATGTAATTGGTTTTGTATTAATTAATGTTTGTGGAGTTACTACATCTAAGTCTTGTATTGTCATTCTTTCACGAACAACTCTTTCTAATCTTGTTAAACCAATTCTAAATTGATTTTGTAATAATTCTCCAACACATCTTATACGTCTATTTCCTAAGTGGTCAATATCTTCAATTATACCAATTCCATGGTCTAAGTTAAACACATAGTTGATAGAAGCAATAATATCTTCGTTTGTTACGTGTTTTGGAATTAATTCTCCTCTTCTTTCTTTTAATACTTTGTGTAAATCTTTTTCTTCTGTTGTTTCTAATATAGATTGTAATACTGCATAATTAACATCTTCTTTAAAGTTTATGTCAGAAATGTCCACATTTGTTACCATTTTGTGGATATCTACTGTTCCATTTCCTATAATTCTTACCTTTTTGTCATTTACTTTAATATCTACTATGTTAATACCTGCATTTTGAATTTCATGTGCCACTTCTTCAGAAATTTCTGTATCTTTTTCTACTAAAACTTCTCCTGTTGAAGGCTCTATAATATCATCATAAGCAATTTGTCCTGCAATTCTTGTTGCTAAACATAATTTTTTATTATATTTATATCTTCCTACTTTTGCTAAGTCATATCTTCTTTCATCAAATAATAAACCGGTAAATAAGTTTCTAGCAGCATCTACTGTTGGAAGTTCTCCTGGTCTTAATTTCTTATAGATTTCAATTAATGCTTCATCAACAGTTTTGATTGGATCTTTTTGAATTGTTGCTAATAATTTTGGCTCTTCGCCAAATAATTCAATCATTTGCTCGTCTGTTTCTAATCCGATTGCTCTTAATAATGTAGTCACTGGGATTTTTCTCGTCCTATCTACTCTTGCCCAAAATACATCATTTCCATCAGTTTCGTATTCAAGCCATGCACCACGAATTGGCATAACTGTTGCTGTAAATAATTTTTTTCCTACTTTATCGAAATCTGACGCATAATAACATCCTGGTGAACGTACTAACTGGCTAACTACAACTCTTTCTGCACCATTAATAATAAATGTTCCACTATCTGTCATTAATGGAAAATCACCTAAATAGATTTCTTGTTCTTTAATTTCAGCAGTTTCACGGTTAATTAAACGTACTTTCACATGTAATCTTGTTGAGTATGTAGCATCTCTTTCTTTTGCTTCTTCTACTGTGTATTTTGTTTTATCTTCCATGTAGTAGTCAAAAAATTCAAGTACTAAGTTTCCTGAATAGTCTACAATTGGTGAAATATCCCTTAATACTTCTCCTAATCCCTCTTTCACAAACCAGTCATATGAATCTTTTTGAACTTTAATTAGATTTGGCATATCTATAAAATCGCCAATTTTTGCAAATGTTTTACGAGAACATTTTTCGTGTTTGATATCTTTTACCAAAACAACTCACCCCTTAATAGATTTAAGCAGAAAAAAATTTTTCACTAAACGTTAAGTTTAGTACTTTTGTGAATTAATTTATTTTGAAAAAGAAAGTCCCTCTTATGTTCTTTATTTTTTTCAGAAAATATCTTGTTTTCTGCTTATACAAAACTACCTATTTTTTGAAAAAAACAAAGCATAATTCCTCTTTCTTTTACTTTTACGTAAACAAAGTTTTAGGCAATAAAAAGGTAAGCTAGCAATATTTCTTTTTTTGCTAACTAACCTTTGCTTTTGTTTCATTATTTTTTACAAATTTGTTTTCTCATTCTTGATTACCAACCCCACTATTTTCCATGGTTTGGAGTTAATAAATTTGTTTTATCTTTTCTTTTTGTGATAAAACTCCATTCAAATATAAGTATACAATACTTACTGTATGCTTGTCAAGGAAAAAATAGGAAATTTTTAAATTTATTCTTCTATTCCTCTATCTATTTTTTGACGATTTCGATAACTAATAAAGTCATCTACCAATAATTTAATAATTGCTGCTATTGGTACAGATAAGAAAATTCCTAACATTCCAAAGTAAGCTCCTCCTATGGTTATAGCTAATAATACTAGTAGAGGATTTATTTTTAAAGAATTTCCTATAATTTTTGGGTTAAGAATATTAGCGTCAATTTGTTGTACAATAATTACCACAATTAGCATAGTAATGGCTTGATTTAAACCTCCTGTAAAGAAGGTAATAATAGCTGCTATAGCTACTGCTATAATAGCTCCAATGTATGGAATTACATTAAAGAACCCTATCATAAAACCTAATAATACGGCATATTTTACTCCCATAATGCTCATTACAATAGAAGTTAATATTCCCACAACAAAGGCATCTATAATTTGTCCAGATAAAAATTTAAAAAATATATCGTTAGAACGATTAAAATATTTATCTAAATTATAATACGCTTTCTTTTTGAAGATTGCTCCTGCCAACCTTTTGAAAAAGTTTAAAATTTCTCTTCTACTAATTAATATGTACACTGACACAATTAATGCCACAAATGTATTAACAATTCCATTGAAGAAGCTAATAGCTCCTTGTGCATATTGTGAGATTTTTTCTATATTAATGATTTGCGTAATGTCTATGTTTTTTACAAATTCTACAATTCTAGTTAATACTTGGCTTTTAATAAATGAATCATCTGGCATTTGTTCTATTTGTTTGACTGCCATATTAAAATACTGTTGAAAGTTATTGACTAAATCTACTACACTTTGTGCTACTGGCGGAATAATAAATGTGAATAATAGTATAATGAATAATATAGCAATAATATATACAGTAATAACACTAACAGGTCTTGCCTTCTTTTTTAAAAATTTTATTTTCTTTTGTTTCATAAAAAAACTTTCTACTTTTCTAGAAGGAATATATAATATATAGGCAATCAGTATTCCTATAAAAAATGGTGTTAATATCCCTAAAAATTCTCCTATTCCACTAGTAATACTTCCTATATTATCAATGGTTTTATATAATACTACTACAGCTGCCGCAATAGAAAAATAATATATCCACTTTATCCAATTTCTTTCTTTTAATTTCATACAAACCTCCTATAAATTGATTTCTAATCCTATTGGGCAATGGTCACTTCCCATAACTTGGTCATAAATACTGGCTTCTTCCACATATTGTTTTACTCTATCAGAAACGATAAAATAATCAATTCTCCAACCTACATTTTTTTCTCTTGCATGCCCCATATAAGACCACCAAGAATAAGCATTTTCTTTTTCTGGATATAGATAACGGAATGTATCTATAAATCCTACACTTAAGAGTTTTGTCATTTTTGTTCTTTCTTCCATAGTAAAACCTGCGTTATGTGTATTTGTTTTTGGATTTTTTAAGTCTATTTCTTGATGTGCTACATTTAAATCTCCACAATAAATCACTGGTTTTATCGTATCTAATTTTTTTAGATATTTTCTCATTTCTTCTTCCCATACTTGTCTATAATCTAGTCTTTCTAATTCTCTTTTTGAGTTTGGCGTATAGCAATTCACTAAATAAAATTTTTCAAATTCTAGTGTAATAATACGTCCTTCTTTGTCATGTTCTTCTATTCCTAATCCATAAGTAACTGATATTGGTTTTACTTTTGTAAAAATAGCCGTTCCTGAATACCCCTTCCTTTCGGCACTATTCCAATATTGCTCATAACCAGGTAATTCTAAAGTTACTTGTCCTTCTTGCATTTTCGTTTCTTGAATACAAAATATATCGGCTTGTACTTCATTAAAAAAATTCATAAATCCTTTATTCAATACTGCTCTTAATCCATTTACATTCCATGATATTAATTTCATTATATTTCCTCCTATATACCACAAAAGGCGAATGTTCCATTCGCCTCGTTTTTTATTTACATTGGGTTAAAATATACATTTCCGCCTATATTTACTCCTGAAATTCCTGTACTTGCTGATCTAAATGATAAGTATTTGTGATTTCTTTTTCCACTTAGTGCATCTAGTACGGCTTGTTTTACATGAGATGGATAATTTCCATTTAATCTCTTTTTCCAATGACTATCTATTGTATAACAGAATTGATTTGGTGCCTTATATTGGCTTAATGGGTCTGAACCATATTTTCTCCATCTACTACTTGCTGCTCTGTTACATGCACAAGTAATAACTGCTAAAGCTGCTTCATAACTAGAGCTTGCTTCTTGAGCGGTAATTGCACATATTAAGTCCAAATCAGATGCAGAATAACTCCATGAGCCATTTCCATAGCTTGTAACTCTTGAACCACTACTTCTTGAAGTAAGTTGAATTGTTTTTACTTCTACTATTTTATCTACTGGTTCTTTTACAATCACTTCTGATATTTGATTTCTTTCTATTTCTTCATTGTTTTGATATTTGACTTTATAAGTAACTTCTTTTAAACCATTTTCACCATTTTGAATTACTTTATTTTGTTTTGTTCCACTTGATGCAGAACCTGATGCTTCTTTTGTAATAGTTTCAAAAGGTATTACAATTTGTTCTACAATAATTTTCTCTGTAATTGTATTATATCCTTGTAGAATTTCTTCTTGTGATATTACCTCTTCTTTTTCTGCTACAATGTTTTCTTGTTCATCTGCTTTAGAAATATGAATGGTTTTGTTATCTGATAGTTCTTCTTCTAAAGAAGGAGTTACTACTTCATCTTCTGCAAGTTTTATGTTGTTTTCTGCTAAGATATCTGCTACTGTTTTATTGGCTGTTACCACTGTCATTTCATAATCATTTGAAAGTATAATTTTTACATTTGATATTTGACTACTTGTTGCCATAACACTAACACTGGTTAAAGTAATAACAATTAAACAAATTGCTAAAATTTTTATCAGTGATATGGATGCTTTATCATCTTTTTTCATAAAAATTTTCCTCCTTAAATTTACAACAATCTTATTATAACATGAATCTTCTAATTTTGTCAAATTTTGCATTATTTTTGGAAACATAGTTTGCTGTAGTATTTGCAAAAAGTTGTTGTATTTTTATTTTTCTCTTTTTCACCTCTTATATAATATTATATGTGGCTTGTACCCATTTTATTCCACATCTTCCATTTTTTTAATTTTTTTTCGCCAAATTTTCACAGTATAACTATTGTATATACACATAAAATATGATATAAATATATTATGAATTTAAAAAAGGAGGATTTATATGGTTTGGATTATTCTAGGCATTGTTGCTGTATTAGTTATTGTTGTTATATGGATATATAACAGTTTAGTGCAAGCCAGATTAAAAGTTAAAAATGCATGGAGCCAAATAGATGTACAACTACAAAGAAGATTTGACCTTATTCCTAATCTTGTTGATACGGTAAAAGGTTATATGAAACATGAAGAAAAAGTTTTAACCAATATTGCCGAATTACGTACTGCATGGGCTAATGCTACAACAGTTACTGAAAAAGCTGGATTAGAAAATGCTTTATCTGAAAGTTTAAAAACTATTATGGCTGTTTCAGAAAACTATCCAGAATTAAAGGCAAATCAAAACTTTTCTGAATTACAAGAAGAATTACGTAATACGGAAAACAAAATTTCCTATGCAAGACAATTTTATAACGATAGTGTAACAATGTATAATGAAAAATTGCAAATGTTTCCTTCCAATGTAATTGCTTCTATGTTCCAATTTAAAGAAGAACCTTTATTTAATGTAGAGTCTGAAGAAGTTAAGAAAAATGTAAAGGTTAATTTTAATAATTAATATGTATAAACACAAAGTACTTCTTCCTTTGTGTTTTATTTTTTCGGAGGTTATATATGTACACAGATATTAAGAAAAATAAATGGAAATCAGCTTTCATTGTTTCTGGTTTTATTGTATTTCTTACGGTTTTGACTTATTTTATATGCCAGATGTTTGAATTAGGAAGTGTTTCTATTGTTATTGCTCTTATTTTTTCTATTCTTTCTGCTTGGGGTTCTTATTATTATAGTGATAAAATTGTGCTTTCATTAAATCATGCTAGGCCTGCTACCCACGAAGAAAATCAAAAAATAGTCAATATCTTAGATGCTTTAGTTGTTGCTTCAGGGATGGAATATACTCCTAAACTATATATTGTTGACGACCCACAACCTAATGCTTTTGCTACTGGTAGAAATCCTAAAAATTCTGTAATTTGCCTTACTACTGGCTTATTAGATACTTTAGATTACTATGAGTTAGAAGGTGTTATTGGGCATGAACTTGCACACATTAAGAATTATGATATTCTTCTTTCTGCTGTAGTTTCTGTAATGGTTGGGTTAATTGTTATGGTTGCTGATATTACCACTCGTGCTTTATTTTGGGGTGTAGGTGGAAGAGATAGTGATAATGATAATGGAAATGGTAATGCTATTTTATTTTTAATTGGACTTGTTCTTTTAATTCTTTCTCCTATTTTTTCCAAACTTATGCAACTTGCTCTATCGCGAAGAAGAGAATTTTTAGCTGATGCTACTTCTGTTTCTTTTACTAGAAACCCAGATGGATTAATTTCTGCTTTAAGAAAATTAGATGCAGATGAGCATGAATTAAAAACAGCTAATCGTTCTACTGCTAATATGTTTATTGTTTGCCCTTTTAAGAAAAATGCAGTAGATAGCCATGGTAAAACAATAAAAAGAAGTAAAAATTTATTTTCTACTCACCCTTCTATTGAAGATAGAATTGCAGCATTAGAAAGTTTAAGATAAAACAAAAAAACTTGGAAAATTCCAAGTTTTTTTATTGGATTTGAAATATACGTTTTGCATTTTCATAAGTAATGCTTGCTATTTCTTCTAATTGCATTTTTCTAAAAACAGCAATTTTTTCTGCTATATACTTCACATTCATAGAGTTATTTCGTGTTCCTCTTTTAGGTTCTGGTGCTAAATATGGACTATCTGTTTCTATTAATAATTTTTCTAAAGGAACCATATTGACTATTTCTTCTGCATTTTTAGCATTTTTAAAAGTAACTGTCCCTGCAAAAGATATATAATAGCCTAATTTTAGTGCTTCTTTTACTAATTCTCTATTGAAACTACAACAATGTATAATTCCTTTTTGGGTTACTTCCTGCTGTTTTAGTATTTGCAAAGTATCCATTATAGCATCTCTTGTATGAATGACAATGGGTAACTTAAATTGATTTGCTAATTGTATTTGCTCTTTCCACAACTTTTTTTGTATTTCTTGATTTTCTTTTCCCCAATAATAGTCTAACCCTATTTCACCAACAGCTACCACTTTTTTCTTTTCATCTGTTTTCAGTATTTGTTCGATTTGTTTTACCATAGAAGGTATTTCTTCTATTTGCTTTGGTGCTTCTTGTGGGGAAATTCCACATATAGCATATATATATTCATATTGTTTAGCTAGTAAAAATGCTTTTTGTGAAGATTCTATATTATATCCACAACAGGTAAATTTGGTTATCCCATTTTGATAAGTCTCTTCAATTATTTTGTTTCTATCTGTGTCAAATTTTTCATCATTATAATGACTATGTGTATCAAAAAATTCCAACTTGTTCCTCCTATTTCAATATAACACTACAAGTGGCTATAGCATATTCCTTTAAATGAGATAGACTAATATCCATATCTTGTATTTCATTTAATGTTAATCCTATAAAATGTACATATGGTCTACCTTTCTTGTCATTTAAGATTTCTATATTTTTCCATGTAATATCATATTTATTTTTAAAACAGTCCGATATTGCTTTAAATATAGCTTCTTTTGCTGCAAAACGTGCTGCAAAGTGTTGATATTGCATATTTTTTTTAGATATACAATACTCTATTTCTTTATCTGTAAAAACACGATTTAAAAATTTTTCTCCTAAGTTTTCAATTGACTCTTGTATTCTAGCAACCTCTATGATATCTGTTCCACATTTAATTTTCATATTTACCTCTTAAAATAATAACATTTGAATGATAATAATTAAGAAAATAGCTAACAAAATATACGATATATCTTGTATTCTTCTTGTATTTGATTTTTTATTGGCTATCTGATATCTATTTTTTACTTCTTGATATAGATCATCTAATTTTAATGTTTTAATAATGTTTTTATAAAACTCCGAACCATCTACCTCACAAGTTACTTCTTCATTCCAAATAGACTCTGTAAATTGTATAAAATTTTTTTCAGTTTTTGTAAAATTTCTTTTTTGGAAGTCATATTTTGTTCTTTCTAAAAATACTTGTTTATATAAAGCTAATATATAGGCATATAAATATGATCTCTCATAACGATGGGGAATTTTCGTATAATTTTCTGTATTAACACTTGATGTTAATAAAGCAATAGCCTGTTTGGTTACTCCTATTTTTACATACTGCAAAGTTGATAAAGTAATTTCCTGCTTTCCTTGTTCAATAAGATTAATTTGTGCTTTATAGGGTAATACGTTTTTTAATTTTGCAAATTCATTTTCTAATTCTGTAAAAGGCTTTTTCTCATTCCAAAATTCTTGTTCCAAACATACATATGTATAAGTTAAGAATCTTTCATTTTGCAAATTTAATTTGGCCATTAAGTCGTTTTTTCCTGTTATCTCTTGTATAATTTGCTTAAAGTCTTTCATATGTTGGAAACATTCTGTTTGAATTTTAATATTTTCATATTCTTGTAATTTAGCATAATCTGAGTTAATATCCCTAAATTTATAGTTAAAATTAATTACTTCGCTTAACATGTTTGCTTCATTTAAAATGGTTTTGATTAATAAAAAACAAATTCCCGTTTTAAAACATATAATTTCCATTTTAGGTATATCGAAGAAAATCCCGTCCTTTTCTCCTACTTTTCCTTGCGGAAAGTCTCCCAAATCATAATCAAACATAACACATGGTTTTTGTGTTAACATTCGTATTTGTAAAGTTCTCCCTAATTCTTGAAAAGTTCGTAATTGTTCTTGATTATAAGAAATAGACCAAAATAAATATTTCCTTACCTTTGGCATAAAAAATGTATATACATCTAAATCTTTTTCTTTAGTAAAAACTTTTAGATGACAACGTTTATCTTTTATAAGCCTTGTGATATATTCTTCATATTTTTTTTCTTCTATAATAAACGGATGTATAAAATACGTATATTGATATTTTGTCCTTCGTTCCATATTTTCTCCTTCTTCTATTTTGTATAATAGTTGGCATTAATATCTTCTGCTAAATGCCATTTTCCAATGAAATCTACCATTAAATTATTTTCTAATGTGTATGTTGGTTCTATAACCACCTCTCCTTTTTGATTCAATGAACCCCATTTTCCATCTTTTTTAACACTTACATAACCATAGTTATTTTGTTCTGTAGCATCATCATAAATATAATTAACAATCACTTGACCATCTGCATCTACATATCCATATTTTCCATCTTTTTTACTTAAGAATAATGTATTTCCTTGCAAGATTTCAGTATTACTTTTTTGCTCTAATTTAAAATTATAATATTGGTAGTTATCTCCTTGTCTTACCTTTATATAATTTTTATTTGTATTGATTTCTGAGACTACACCTGTTACTTTTACTTCAAAATTTCTATCTAATAACTGTGTTTCTAAATTTTGTGTTTGTGCTTGTATAAAATCTGCTTGTTTTTCATAAGATATATAACTATAGGTAAAATCTAGCTTTGTTTCATTAGATAAAGAAATAATTCCATAGTTTTCACCTTTTTTAGCTATATAGTATTCTGAAAAAGCAAATGCTAAATCATCATATTCTGGTGCTATTTTTTCTTCTCCTTGTAAAGTGATTACACCATATTTTCCATCATTTTGATAAGTAACATTATCTCCATTAATTTCTTTTACTTGAGAAAATCTTCCTTCTAAAAAGGTTTCTTGTTTTTCATTTACAATTTTATTAGCTCCATTTTCTCTTACAACATAGCATTGATTTCCATAAACAGACTGTATTTCTTCATATTTAGGCTCTAACACAATTGTTCTGTCTGATTTAATAACACCTTTTTTTCCATCTTCTGCCGTTATAATATATCCATCTTCATACTTCTGTGTTAAACCAGTAATATCCTGATATATATTTTCCGCTATTATCATACCTGTATTATCTACTAATCCCTTTTTTCCATCTTTAGTTGTTACAAAAGATTTTTTTACCCCTTCTATTGGTTGTATGTCATCATATTCACAAGGTAGCAATTCTTCCCCTTCTAAATTGATTAACCCATATTTTCCTTCTTTTTGTACTTTTAATACATTTTCTTCATACCAAAGATTATTACTTTCATCATGGTTATATATTGCTTCTACTTTTTGATATTGTGTATACATCTGCTGATTATCTTGATTTACCACTTTTGAGTCAAAAGTTCCTGTTTGATAGTCTACATTAGATGTTACTATAAATAGTGGTTTTGTATAATCTGGTATTACTATCATTTCATTATATTGTGGCTCTATAATTACATTTTCTTTTGTATCAATTACTCCCCATTTTCCATTTTCTAAAACAGGGTAATAGGCTATAGCAAAGGTTTTTTCTTTTATTTGTGAACCTTGATCACTAAGTAAATTTCCTATAACTACAAAAAACATAATAATCACTAAGATGGCAATAATAACTGCCCATACTTTTTTCATATTTAGTTTTTTTTCTTCATTATATCTTCTTCCTCTACTCATATTGATTCATTCCTTTCGACTTTTCCTATTATACTATATCAAACATAACCTACATTGTCAATTATATTAGCTCTTTCCTTATAAATTTTGCACAGAAAAGGGGAGTTTTCAATACTCCCCTTTTCTTTTAGCAACTTTAATTTCTTTATCTGCTTTTTGCATAATAGTTGCCTCGTTTACTTCTTCTGTAATTTCTACTTGTACTACCTTTTCTTCACATGCAAAAATATACTCTATATCTTCTGCTATTTCTAAAAAGTCCGGTAGTTTTTCAAATTGTTCTTCACCTGTTTCATTATTTTTTAGTCTCATATGTAGCATATTTTCCTTTATGCAACCTGATACATAATATTCATTAAAAACTCCTTCTATTATATTTTCATATGTTATCAGAATTCCTTCATAAGCACAATATACTTTTCCATATTTATTATACAGCCGAACAATTGCATTAAAGTATTTCTTCATCTGTTTTTCCTCCCTAATTAGGTTCAAGATTTTATGTAACTCTAGTTCTATTATACCCTATTTACTTGTAAATTACAAGTTTTCTAAATTCTATCTTTTACTTTTGCTACAATAACTGTCATATCGTCTTTTTTTACACCATAATTATTATCTATAGCTTCCTGCAATATTAAATCTGCTATTTTTTGCACATCTTGCGTTTCAATATCTTCTAATAAGAATTTTAGCCATAATTCTTTGTTAGTATATTCTGTACTAGATTCTAAAATACCATCACTACATATTACAATCATATCTTCATTTTCTAAAGCCCTATCATACACAATTAAATCTATATTCTCTAAAATTCCTGTTGGTAAAGAAATAGATTTTAGTATTTGTACATCTTTATTATGTTTGATAAAAGTTGGACATGCTCCATTTTTCATAAATTCTAATTTTTTTGCATATAAATCTAAAATTTCTATATCTAATGTTGCATACATTTCTGTATTTCCATTACTAAATATGCTTTGTATTGCACTATTAATTAATTTTAAAGATGTATCTTTATCAAAACCAGAAGATAACAATTTTTCTAATATGCTAATTGCCATTTTACTTGTTTTTCTAGCCTCTTCTCCAGAACCCATACCATCACTTAAAGCTATCAAATATTTTCCATCATCTAATTTTACTTGTGTATTGGTATCTCCTGAAATTGTAGAGTCTGTTTTTGTTGCTTTGGCTATTCCAATTTGTAATGTTTGTTTATCTTGTGATAAAAAAGTAAACACACATTGTTTTTGATTCATACGAATTCCACAATTTTGTTTTTGCAAAACCATTTCTTCTTGTAAAATTTTTGATAATATTTTGCCAACTTTTTTAATGTCTATACATTCATTATCCACATCTTCGCATGTTTTTGTGAATAACTTTACTTGTATTCTTCCTGTTTTCTGTTTTTCTATCGTTATTTCTTCAATTTGTATATCTTTTTGCGCTAATATTTTCTGAATTTCTTTTTTAGAAAGTTCAAATTCTTTATTTGATTCTTTATGATTTTGTTCTATTTCATCTGCTAAGTTTTCGATTGCCTGTGATACTACCTCTAATTGACTAGAAACTACTTTTTTGTTTTCATCCATTCTCTTTTTCCATATAAAGTTTACCTTACTAATGCGATAAGATTCGTTAATTGCTCTTACAATTTTCATGATGTCTTCTTCCACTGCCTCTTCTATCGCATGATTTTCCAAACCTATAATATATTGGTTATGATGTGCTAATATTTGAAGTAAATCTTTTTTAGCAATTCTTTCATTTTCTAATAGGAATACAAATACTTCCTCTATTATTTTTTCTTCTTGCATAGTATCAAATAACAAGTTTTCTTCCATACCCTCTAAGTGGTTTTGTAATTCTTGTTCGAATACTTGCCTATTTTCTTGCTCTTGTTTTCTGAGCTCTTTTTCATCTACAATAGTAGCTGCCGCTTCTTGATATGTTTTGGCAATTTCGGATATTGTTTCTGACATACTGTTTAGTTTAAAAATAGTAGCTTTATTTGTTTCTAAGTTTCCTCCTACCGTTTCTGGTAATAATTTTACATTAGGTTGCATATCTTGTATATTAATTTTTATACTATTTGGCACTGCAAGTAATCCTAATGAAGCAATTAATATTTCTTGTACACTAATAATTGTGTGTGTATTTCCATTTGCTACATAAGTTAACACAATATTTCCTATAAAAAAACCAAATATAACACCTATTTTCCCGAATTTACTTAGAATTCCTGCTATCATTCCTGATAGAGCATAAGAAGCAATAATAATTGGTTCTCCTGTTCCTAATATTCCTAAAACTGTTCCTATGGTAATTCCTGATGTCGCTCCTACTAGAATTCCATTTTTCCATCCCATTATCATAACAACAAGAATGCATAAAATATTTTTTATACCAAATCCAAAAACAGTAACATCTCCTATCGCTGTAATAGCTAATGCCGTAAGCAGGCTTGCCCCCATCACTTCTTCTACAGAATATGCTCTATTTTCTCCTATTTCGGTAATTACTTGAATAGAATTTACAAATATTTTATAAAATATAAATGCCGAAATACTATATACTAATGCAACTAATATATCATATACATATATTTCTCCAAATATAAAGGAAAAAGCTTGTACAGCAATACTAGAAATAAATAGTCTTAAGCCTAACTTTCTTTTTTCATTTCTTGCTTCCGTATATTTAGGTGCTTTTATTAATACTGATGCTAATACAAAGAATAAAATACCAATAGTTGTTAATGCTCCTTGTGCACCGGCTGATATAAAATTACCTATGATAACTACTAGACTTACAATTCCTATAGGCATACAATTGCTTAATATTGCTATTAATAATGCTATTCCAAATGGCGCTATTTCCTCATTTGTTCCTAATCCAACAATGGATAGCAAAAAAGCTACAACATATAATATAATTTGCTTTTTCGTAAATAATTTTTTGAATATGATTCTTTTTTGTTCTTTTCTCTCATCTGCCAATTCGCTTTGTTCTTCTTGATTAAAATCTTTTGCTATATTTTGAAACATCCTTACCACCTCTACTTTTTTAATTCGCCCTTATTGTAATACAAAACTTATGTATTATTTGTCGTTTTTGCACTCTCTATTAAAAAAGTTTTTTACAATTTGTGATACATTTTATTTTTATTATCCTTTTTTCTTTCTCTTTTGGTAAATAACTTTACTTATTTTATCGTAAAATAGGAAAAAATACAAGTATTTTTACTGTTATGTATGAGTTTTTTTGACTGAGGAATTCCCTAGATTTCAATATTTTTAAGCTCCAAGTTATAATTTGATTCAAATTT
>CALWZX010000028.1 GCA_944386125.1 uncultured Clostridia bacterium
GTACAAGCTTTAGCAAAATTCAAGAAAAATTACTTCAGTATAAAAAAGAAAAAAGCATACCAGATAATGAATGGATAATAGCAGAAGGGTATGATCATAATACATTAGAGGAAAAGGAGCATCCTACAAAAGAATGTATTGAACAAGTTTTACCAAATAATCCAGTAGTATTACAACATAAATCTGGGCATATGGGAGTTTTTAATAGCAAGGCACTTACTATGTTAGACGTAACAGAAAATACAAAACAAATAGAAGGAGGAAAGATAGAAAAGCAAGATGGAAAATTAACGGGATATATGGAAGAAAATGCTTTTATCTATTATATAAAAAAAATTCCTATGCCAAATTTGCAAGATTTAATGAAAGCATATGAAAAAGTTCAGCAATATTATGCAAGTTATGGAATTACCACTATTCAAGATGGAATGTTGTATGCCAATATGATTCCTATTTATAAAAAATTAATAGAAGAAAATATATTACAATTAGATGTAGTATCATATATACCGCCAAAAGAAAGAGATGTTTTTTTTCAGCAGGCGAAAGAACATATAAAAAAATATAAAAATCATTGGAAAATAGGAGGATATAAAATATTTTTAGATGGATCACCGCAAGCAAAAACAGCATGGATGAGAACACCTTATCAAGGTGATGAATCATATTTTGGAGTAAGCACTATGAAAGATGAAGAGGTAGACAAAGATATTCAAATAGCAAAAGAAACTTCTATGCAAATACTTGCACATTGCAATGGGGATGGAGCAGCACAGCAATTGATAGAAAGCATAAAAAGAAATAGTAAAAACATAGAAAAAATACGACCAGTTATGATTCATGCACAACTTTTAGGAATAGATCAAATAAAAGAAATGAAACCATATGGAATAATACCATCATTTTTTATAGCTCATGTATACCATTGGGGAGATGTTCATATAAAAAATTTTGGATATGAAAGAGCAAGTACAATTAGCCCAGCAAAAACAGCTTGGAAGGAAAATAAAATATTTACTTTCCATCAGGATGCTCCTGTAATTGCACCAAATATGTTTGAAACAATATGGTGTGCAGTAAATAGAATAACAAAGGAAGGAAAGATTTTAGGTGAAAAAGAAAAAATAAGTGTATTAGAAGCAATAAAAGCAGTAACCATCCATAGTGCTTATCAGTATTTTGAAGAGGAAAGAAAAGGAAGCATCAAGGAAGGAAAACTAGCAAATTTAATAATTGTCCAGAAAAATCCATTAAAAGTAAGTTTAGAAGAAATAAAAAATATACAAGTATTAGAAACAATTCAGGAAGGAAAAACAATTTTCAAAAGAGAATAGTGTCATAACGGCGTTGTGATACATAGCTACGTGAAATACCCATCATGCCAGCAATTTGGTTTTGCGTTTTTGGACTATTACCATTAAGACCGAAACGCAATTCCAAAATAGTTTTTTCTCTATCTTTTAATACACTTTTCATTTTTTCATAAAGCTTTTTCATTTTAAATTTTAAATCAATTTCATCTTCAACATTTCGCTCACTGTTTTCTAAAACATCTTGAAGACATACTGTATTATCATCTTTATCTTTTCCAATAGGATCTTCTAAAGAAACTTCAGCATTTAATTTTTTAGAGCTACGTAGATACATCAAAATTTCGTTATCAATGCAACGAGAAACATAGGTAGATAATTTAACATTTTTTTCAGACTTAAAGCTATTAATTCCTTTAATTAGACCAATGGTGCCAATAGAAATTAAATCTTCTTGAGATACTTTAGTAGAGGAATATTTTTTACAAACATGGGCGACTAATCTTAAATTTTTTTCTATTAAAATATTTTTTGCTTCTTCATTTCCTTTCTCAAATTCTGCAATATAATATTTTTCTTCATCAGCAGTTAAAGGTTCTGGAAATAACTGATTATTGGTAATATACCCTACTAAAAAAATAGCAGAATTCAAAAAACTTAAAAAACCAGCAAGAGAAAGCATAAATCAATACCCCCATTTTTCACTATAATGTTATTATATGTGAAGAAATGGGGAAAGTGCATGGTCTTAAAATAGAATTAATAAATTTTTTTATTTTCTTCTTGATATTTTTGAAAAGTGGTTAAACAATCTTCTCTGTCCATAGGAAGTAATTGCAAAATAGTAGTATGCTTACCGGAAAAATATTCATAAATCATATCATCGCGAAAGCCAATGTTAGCAGCATCTTTTTTGGTACAACCAAAATAAACTTTCTGAATATTAGACCAAATAATAGCAGAAAGGCACATTGGGCAAGGTTCACAAGAAGTATAGAGAATGTAATCTTGTAAGTCATAAGTTTTCAATTTTTGACAAGCTAGACGAATGGCATTTATTTCAGCATGAGCAGTAGGGTCGTGGTCAATTAATACACGATTATTAGCTTTAGCAATAATATTTCCTTCTTTATCTACAATAACTGCACCAAAAGGACCTCCTTCATTGTGATTCATTCCATTTTCAGCCATATTTTTAGCAATTTCCATAAATGGATTCATAAAAATTACCTCCTTTTTTTCAGGAAAATTATATCATATAGAGATAAAAAAAGAAAGACATACTTTACTATAAACTAAAACAGACAATACCTAAAAAGTATTGCCTGTTTGAGAAAAAATGAAAATTAAAAATAAAAACAAAAAAGTTTAACATTAATAGCAATTTCTATTATAGTATTAATTAACCAAACTGTCAACAAAATACAACAAAAATGGTAATTTTTATCTTACAAAATTGAAATGTAACTATTCATAGATGTATGCTATAATAAGAATGATAGAAATGAGGGTAAAAGAATGTTTAGAATTGTAATTATTGAAGATGACCAGGAGGTAAGAGAAGAATTAAAAATTTTATTACACAATGCGGGATACGAAGCAATTGTTATAGAAAATCTACAAGAAAATGTAGAAGAAAAAATTATGAAGCAAGATCCTAACTTAGTATTATTAGATATTAATTTGCCAGAAAAAAATGGATATGAAATTTGTAGTAAATTGAGAAAGCAAAGTAATGTACCCATTATTTTTGTAACTAGTAGAAATAATAGCATGGATGAACTAAATGGCTTAGTAGTAGGTGGAGATGACTATATAGAAAAGCCATATAATGTACCAGTATTACTTGCAAGAATTGCGGGAATTTTAAAAAGAGTAGAGAAAAATAAGAGTGAATCTTCTATTATAGAATATAGAGGAATTCAGTTAAACACATTAAAAGGAATTGTATCATATCAAGAAAAGGAAATAGAATTGCCACGAACAGAATTTAAAATATTATATTATCTTTTTAAAAATGCAGGAAAGATTATTCCTAGAGTAGATATTATTGAATACATGTGGGATAATCAGATGTATGTAGATGATAATACTTTAAGTGTTAATATGACTAGAATTAGGGAAAAATTATCAGAAATTGGAATATATCATTTAATTGAAACGAAGAGAGGACAAGGATATAAATTATGAATGTAAAAGAATATATTTTAGAAAAAACGAAATATATCTTATTATTTATGATATATCATGTATTTTTATATATATTCTTATTGGCTATGCAAATAGCCTCTAATGAAATTTGGTTGCTTATTTTAATGAATACTGGGATTGGTATTTTATACATGATATATGATTATCAAAAACATAAGAAAGTATTTATTAAAATAGATCAATTGATGGACAAGTTACAAGAAAAATACTTGATTTCAGAGGTGATAAAAAAGCCAAAAACACAAGTAGAACAATATTATTATGAGTTATTAAAAAAAGCAAATAAATCTATGATAGAAGAAGTAAATAAGGTAAAAAACTCACAAAAAGAGTATAAAGAATATATAGAAAGTTGGATACATGAAATAAAGATTCCTATTACCTCTGCAATGCTACTTTGTGAAAACAACAAGTCTTTGACAACGAGAAAAATATATATACAATTAGAAGAAATTAATAATTTTGTAGAGCAAGTATTATTTTTTGCTAGAAAAGAAAATGTAAGTAGTGACTATATAATTCAAAAAACTGTACTAAACAGAGTAATAGATTCGGTAATTTCACGTAATAAACAATTATTTATTCAAGAACAAATACAAATACATACTTCAGAAAAAGAAGTAACAGCATATACAGATGAAAAATGGTTGGAATTTATTATCAATCAAATATTAATGAATTGTATAAAATACAAGAATAAAAGAAATGCTGATATAGTAATAGATATAGAAGAAAAAGAAAAACAAATAGAAATGAGTATTTGTGACAATGGAATGGGAATAAAAGAAAGTGATATAGGAAGAGTTTTTGAAAAAGGATTTACAGGAAGCAATGGAAGAAAAATAGGAAAAAAATCTACAGGAATAGGCTTATACCTTTGTAAAAACTTATGTGAAAAATTAGGAATGAATATACAAATAGAAAGTAAAGAAAATGAATATACAAAAGTTATATTATATATTCCAAAATCACAAGAATGGCAGGAATTACAAAAAAATAGAAATCTTACAAAATTTTAAGACTATTGTAAATTACTTATATATGAAGAATGAAAAATATATTTTATAATCTTCTTAGAAGGAAGGTGGTAAGGTGAAAAATATATTAAAATTACAAAATGTACAAAAATATTATGGAAATGAAAATCAATTAACAAAAGCAATTGACAATATTAGCTTTTCAGTACAAGAAGGAGAATTTGTAGTAATTATGGGAGCTTCGGGAAGCGGAAAAACAACATTGTTAAATTGTATAGCAACAATAGATACAGTAAGTAGTGGACATATCTATTTAGAAGAACAAGATGTTACAGAGCTAAAAGAACAAAATTTAGCAAAATTTCGCAGAGAAAACTTAGGATTTATATTTCAAGATTTTAATTTATTAGATACGTTGACTATAGAAGAAAATATTGCATTAGCTTTAACAATTAATCAAAAAAGTAAGGAAGAAATAGAAGAAAAGGTTCATAAGATTGCCAAAGAGCTAAATATTGAAAATATTTTAAAACAAGTACCCTATCAGACATCTGGGGGGCAAAAACAAAGATGTGCGGCAGCAAGAGCAATAATTCATGAACCAAAACTAATTTTAGCAGATGAGCCAACAGGTTCTTTAGATTCTAAAAATGCTACAGAGTTATTAGAAATTTTGAATAATTTAAACAGAAAGCACCATACAACAATTTTAATGGTGACTCACGACCCTTATTCAGCAAGTTATGCTAACCGCATATTATTTTTAAAAGATGGAAATCTCTTTAATGAAATTATAAGAGGAGAAAAAAGCAAGCAAGAATTTTATCAGGAAATATTAGATGTCATTTCTATTTTAGGAGGTGACATGGGAAATGCTATTTAAGTTATCATTGCGTAATGCTAAAAGGCAAGCAAAGGACTATATCATATATTTTTGTACTATGGTATTAATTATAGCTTTGTTATTTAGCTTTACGGCTCTTATGTTCTCTGATGATATTATGCAATTAAGTCAGCTGATGAAAGAATTTAAAACTGCTATTATTTTTGTAAACGTATTTGTAGTTATTGTTATGGGATTTTTAATGAATTATATTATGAAATTTATGCTAGCCAAAAGAAGTAAAGAATTTGGAATTTATTCTATTTTGGGAATAGAAAAAAAGCAAATATCACACATATATGTTTTAGAAAATCTCATAATTGGAGTAATAGCTTTAATTTTAGGAATAGCTATAGGAATGCTATTATATCAATTATTTACAGCAATCATTATGAATTTATTTGAACAAACTTATGCAGTTCATATGCCAATCAAAATAGAAACAATATTATTAACAATAATATATTTTTGTGTTATTTTTGTTCTAGTTTTATACAAAAGTAATCGAAAAATAAAAAAGACAAAAGATTATGATTTACTTTATGCAGAAAGAAAAAATGAAAATAGCAAACTAAAGAAAAAGAGAGGAAATATATTCGTATTTTGCGTAGCTTGCGTACTGTGTGTTATTGCTTTTTTTATTTTGCAACAAGCAATCAAAAGCGATGGCGATGTAAACATGGGAGCTATTTGCATAGCCATAGTATTATTCATTGTAGGAATTTATTTATTTTATATCAGTTTTTCTGTATGCTTAAGTAAATTTTTCTTAGAAAATAAAAAGAGAAAATATCAAGATTTTAATATGTTTTTATATAGAAATTTATCTTTTAAAATTAATACCAATAGTATAACTATGGGAACTCTAGCAACGCTATTAACTATTACTTTTGTTGGACTTACTATAGGAGGTGTTATTCAAGAAATGATTAACCTCGAGATGGAAATTCAGTATCCATTTGAGGTTGAAATTGAATTTGAACCAGATGTAGATACTACTCATTTAGAAGAAAAAATAAAACAAGAGAAGGGGTTCTTAGAGTTATTTGAATATACTACATATGAAATTCAAGAAGAGACGCAAATAAGTAAAAACTTACAAAACATAGGACCATATAAACAGTATATGGAATATTATACAGAAACTGTATTAAAGCTGAGTGATTATAATCACCTAAGAAAAATGTTAGGTCTTTCAGAAATTCAATTAGAAGAGGGCAAATATATTTTGCAAATAGTTGATTTTGCGAAAAAATATTTATCAGAGGAACAAATAAAAGAAGTACAAATTGGTCAAAACAATTATATATTACAACAAATATGTACAGAAAACATGGGACAATGGTATTTTAATGGACATATATATTTTATTGTATTAAATGATAATGAAATCGAAGAAAATTTATTATTTCAAGGAGAAATGGATGGAAAAAAATTAGTAGCATCTTTTTCAGAAACAACTTCAGAGGAATTTTTTGATAGTTTACAGCAATTAGTAGAAAAAGAAAATAGAGTGATGGAGATTAATGGAGAAATTGTATCAGTAGAGACAGATACTGCTTACGTAACGACAAAAGGAAATCGTCTGATGGAAACGCGTACTACATTAACTATATTTTCATTTCTTTTGTTCTATATAGCGTTAATATTTATTATTATTTCAGCAACTATTTTAGCTGTGCAACAATTACATGATGCAGAGAAATATAGAAAAAATTATGATTTATTAAAAAAATTAGGAGTAGAAAAAGAAAAAATTGAAGAACTGTTATGGGAACAATTATTTATATACTTCCTTTTACCAGTAGTAATACCAATTATTCTAGGATTTATTATTATGTTCCCTTTAGAACAACTATTTATTACAGTTATTGATATATCTACTATTCTTTTGTACTTTTTAAAAGTGGTTACTATGTTTTTGGTTATCTATATGATGTATCTACTAGCAACTTATGTTGAATTAAGAAAGATAATAGAAGATTAAAAATTAGCTTGCAAAGCCTTTTAATAGGTAGTGCAAGCTAATTTGTTTTTTGAAACATAACTGTAATACAAATGTAACCAAAAAGTAATAGAATTAACCAAAAGAATAATATATAATGTAAAAAAATATAAATGGGTAAAAATAGTGAAAACTAAAAGAAAAGGAGATATATAGGTATGAAATACATAAAAAAAGAGCAAGGTATAACATTAATAGCATTGGTAGTAACCCTAATCATATTACTCATATTAGTAGCTGTAAGTATAAGCATGTTATTAGGGGATAATGGATTAATAACTAAAGCACAACAGGCATCAGAGCAAATGCAAATAGCATCAGGAAAAGAAGAAATTGACCTGCAAGTATTAGATATAGTAACAGGGAAAATACAAAAAGGAGAAAGCTGTACCTTAGAGCATATAAAACAAGAATTACCTACCAGATTAGATTTAAGTGTAGTAGGAGAAAAGGGAGATCCATTACAAGCCATATATGTTAATTATAAAAATTATGAATATGAAATAGATGATGGGTTTATTGTCAAATATGCAGGAGAGGGAAGTTATACAGAAAGACCAACATTAACTCTTAGTTTAGACCAAACACAAACAGGAGTAGAAAAAGTAGTTATAACAGCAGAAGCAGAAATAATCGAGGGAACAATAGAAGAAATACAAAAACCAAATGGAGAAAAACAGCAGGGAAATAGTACAACTTACGAAGTAACAGAAAATGGAGATTATACCTTTATAGCAACAAGTGATAGAGGAAGAATTACATCTAAAACAATCAATGTAAGCAATATCAAAGAAGAAGGAATAGATTTAACAGGTTTAGCAACAGGAGAAGATGCAGAACATAATCATATATATGAAGATAAATATGATACAGAAAATCATTGGCAACAATGTATGATATGTAATAACATCATTAACCAACAAGCTCATAATAAGCAAATGACAGACTGGGCATTAGGAAGTTCTTTTCCACATTGTAGAGGAGGAAATTATGCAATAGAATATTGTACCGAATGTGGGTATAGTAGAAGAGTAACAGAACCACATCCATCATTATCTAATCAATTTACAAAAAAATCTGGAGCTTATACACATTATGAAGTCTGTACTGTATGTGATACAGAAGAAAATCATGATTGCATAAAATCGGATGGAAGCCAAATTGATTGTAATAATTTAGGAAAATGTACAGTTTGCGGATATAACTATGCTGTACCAGAACATAATTATTATGTTAATACAAATACACAAGAAATTTACTGTAGAAATTGCGGAAAAGTAGTAGGAACATGTAAATATACAATTACAAGAACAAACACGAATACTATAACAGTACAATGTGACTATGAAACATATGATGGATATAGTTTAGGAACTACAAATAATAATTATGGTTATTTAAAAGATGATAAATTACTTTTAGGAACTACAGGAATAGATATTACAGTTAGTGGAAACAGTAAAAAGACAACAGCAATATATACTATTCATTTGAAATCAGACTATAAAGGTGCAATGACTTTTAGAGCAGATGTAATTATTATAGGAGATAATACTACAAGATTAACGCGTGGGGCAGGATTTTCTTTATACTATGACAATATCTCTCCTATAATAACAAATATACAAGAAACAAATAATACAGAAGTATCAGGATGGACAACGAATAAGACAATTACTATTACAGGAACAGAAGAATTTTCAGATGGAGTATACATTACCATGGAAGATAGTCAAGGACAAAAAATAATAGAAGATGCATATGCTCCAGTAGAAAACAAACAATATAGTTATAGCTTCTCAGCAGTTTTAGAAGCAGATGAAAATGGGCAAGATTATAAAGTTACTGTAAAAGATATAGCAGGAAATACAGCAACTAGCACGAAAAGAATATATAAAACAGATAGTCAAGCTCCTACCTTATTATCACCTACACAATATAATGAAGAATGGTCAAGAATAAAAAGTATACGATTTGAAGCACAAGATGTTGGTGTAGGAAGTGTAGAAATAGCCTTTAATAATATATCTGATTATGCAAAAGCAGAACAAGAAGATAAAATATACACTAGAGAATATACATTTACAGGGGATATTTATGAGGATGTTGCAGGAGCTTTATATTTAAAAGATGGATTAGGAAATGTCACTACACAGAAAATTATCATAGGAAAGATGGATAATACTAGTCCAACAATAACAAATGTGCAAACTGAAAAAACAGAAACAGGAACGAAGGTAATAATAGAAGCAAATGATATAAATGAAAAACTAGGTAAAGAAGGTTCAGGAATAGCAGGGTATAGTATATCAACATCAAGGGAATTGCCAACAGATAGAAATTACGGAAGTAGTAACGAAATAGAGATAGAAAAAGCAGGAACATATTATATATATGTAAAAGATAACACAGGTAATATATCAGCAAGATATACATTAGAAATCTCTGAATAAAATAATAGAAAAGAAAAGATGAAAGTTTTATATAAAAAGCTTTCATCTTTTATGTATATAAAAGGAATGTAATAAAATTGTAACAAACATGTAACTAAAAAGTAATAGAATTAACCAAAAGAATAATATATAATGTAAAAAGTATAAATGGATAAAAATAGAGAAAACTAAAAGAAAAGGAGATATATAGGTATGAAATACATAAAAAAAGAGCAAGGTATAACATTAATAGCTTTGGTGGTAACCCTAGTGATATTAATCATTTTGGCAGCGGTAAGTATTAATATGGTGATAGGAGAGCAGGGAATATTTAAAAAAGCACAGCAAGCAGCAAATGCTATGTATGAGGCAGAAGTAAATACTCAGGCAAGCTTTAATAGTATAACTGATGAGATAGGACAAGCTTTGCAGGGAAGTAATAATCAAAATCCAGAACTAAGACAAGATACACCAAACCCACCAGAACAAATAGATGGAATGACACCAATTAAATTTACAGAACCAACAGATAGCCAAATGGGAAGTATGCAAGAAACTACATGGGATGATGGTACTTGGTACGATTATTCACAAAGTAAATGGGCAAATACAAAAAGTGAAGATGGAAGTATGTGGGTATGGATACCAAGATATGCATATAAAATAACATATACCAATCCAGAAGATAAATCACAAGGTGGAATCATAGAAGTTAAGTTCTTAGAAGGAACATCAGATAATTATTATGAAAACGGAGAACTAAAAACAGCAAAAAGACAAACATCAGCAGACGAAACAGTAGACACAACAACTGACTATTATGTGCATCCAGCTTTTACCAATGAAACCAGTATCAATTTTGCCAATGGAGGATGGGATAGTGAGCTTACAGGAATGTATGTAGCAAAATTTGAAGCAGGATTTCCAGAAGGAAATAATGCAACATCAAGTAAAAAAAGTTCGCAGAATTACACTATAGGTGAGTCATGGGTAAGAGCTATTGAAACTGGAACTGAGGATTCAACCCAAGATGCAAGAAATTGGCTAGATGGAATTTATGGAGATAATTTGCCAAAAATTAGCTACCCAGTATTTCAACCATTAACGTATAGTATGAATTATATAGATGTCAATGATGCGTATAATATTTGCAAAGTTATGAATGAAAATGGAAATATTTATGGTTTTACTACCAATACCTCAGATACACACTTAATAAAAAACAGCGAATGGGGAATGATAAGTTATTTAAGTTATAGTAAATATGGAACAAATGGACAAAAGATAGCTATTAATAATGCAAATTTAAATAGTGGAGAACAAGCAAGAACAATAGCAACGGGAAAAAATGGAGTAGATAGTGTATATGCAATAACAGGTTTGACTGGAGGAACAACCGATGGAGCAGAAACAATTGTCAAAATGAATGAAGTAAATAGTTTGCAAGGGAATACCCCAACAGCTACAGGAAATATATATGCGTGGAATCAAAAAGGAGGCGTATCTGCCTCAAGTACAAGAAATATAACAGGAGTATATGATTTGGCAGGAGGTTTATGGGAAAGAACAGCATCTTACGTAGCAAATGCACATGACAATTTATCAAGATATGGAGAGTCTGTATCGTATGAAGGAGGGACATTAAAGACCATAAGTACAAAGTATACTATGGTGTATCCATATGATAGCACGGTAGATAATAGTTCAAAGGAAGATATTACACAAAATTTAGATGCAGCTAGCAATAGCAATTATACAAAAAATACAAAAATTTATGGAGATGGAACAAGAGAAACATCAACAACGGGAACAGGTTCTACTTCGTGGGAAGAAAATGATTCGTACTTTGCAGGTTTATATTATCCTTTTATTGCAAGAGGAGGAAGCTTATGGAGCTCTTCTAATGCAGGTAGAGCATCTTTCTATCGTGGTGATAGTAATAACCATTTTCATGCAGGTTTTCGAACAGTAGTTATACCAATTTAAAAAGCATATAAATAGGACTAGAGGGGAAAAAACTCCTCTTTTCTTTTTGCACAATATATGGTATAAATAAAGGGAAAGAGAGGAAGAAAATGGATAAAATATTAATAGTAGAAGATGACTATACCATTGCTAACAATTTGAAGTTTTACTTAGAAACAGAAGGATTTTCTGTGGATTGTGTGGATAACTATCAAGATACTTTGCAAAAATTGGCAGATAAAAAATATCAAATTATATTGCTAGATGTTATGATTCGTGGAGGAAATGGATTTGATATGTTTAGCACAATAGAACAAATGTCAAAAGCAGGAATTATATATCTAACGGCTTTAGATGATGAAGAAGATATAGTAAAAGGTTTAGAGTTAGGAGCTGAAGATTATGTAACTAAACCTTTTCATGCACGTGAACTTCTCACAAGAATACATAAAGTATTAAAACGTAGAGAAAAAGAAGAAGAAAAGAAAATTACTATACAAGATGTTACTATAGATTTGCAAGAAAATAAAGTATATAAAAAAGGAAAAGAATTAATAGATATTACAGGTTTGGAATACAAACTATTACGTTTTTTATTTGAAAACAA
This sequence comes from uncultured Clostridia bacterium, assembly GCA_944386125.1. Taxonomy (GTDB): domain Bacteria; phylum Bacillota; class Clostridia; order TANB77; family CAG-508; genus UMGS1663. The sequence continues at coordinate 12,391 of CALWZX010000028.1, forward strand.
AGGAAGAATGATTACTAGAGATGAAATTTTAGAAAAAATATGGGATAGTGAAGAAAACTTTGTCAATGACAATACTTTAACGGTATACATCAAAAGAATTAGAAATAAAATTGAAAATCCAGAAAATAAAGAACAAATTATAAAAACAGTAAGAGGTATTGGCTATCGTATTGGATAAGAAGAAGGGAAAAATAATGAATAATCAATTAAAAAGAAAATGGAAAACGATATTACTTATAGAAAGCATAGTATTAATTATCATAAGTATAGGCTTTGCTTTATATATTACGCATATTTATGAACAATACCAATATAATTGGTTAGATCATATGATGCAAACTGCAAAAGAATCTATTTCTGAGGATGATTGGAAACAAATAGAGCAAAAGTTAGTGCAAGGATTTATTCAAGGAGAGCAAAAAGAAACGGCTCATATATTGCAAAACTATGGGATTACTACAGAAAATATGAATGAAAATGCTCCACTACATTTATATATTTATCAAATTTGGGCAATAGAAGTAGCTCTTATCTTATGTATTATTTTAGGGAATATAGCAATATATGTACATTTTCAAAAAAGACAAAATAAGGATTTAGAGCAATTAGATAGATATTGTAAAGAAATATTAAAAGGAAATTATACTATCAGTTTGCAAGATGAAAATGAGGGAAACTTTAGTATTCTTAAAAATGATATTTATGATATGACAGTTATGTTAAAACAAACTAATGAATTCTTAAAAAAGAAAAATCAAGATACAGAAAATTTGATTGCTGATATTTCTCATCAATTAAAAACTCCACTTACTTCTTTAAATATGATACATGATGTACTAGAAATGGAAAATTTATCAGAGGAAAAAAGAAGAGAGTTATTGCAAGAAATGCAAAAAGAGTTAGATAAAATTGCATGGCTTGTAAAAACTTTATTGCAAATTGCAAAATTAGATTCTAGAACTATTGTATTACAAAAACAACAGGAAAACACAGGGGAAATGCTAGAAGAATTAAAAAAGAATTTCGAACCATTATGTATGCAATATAATTCAGAAATTAGCATTACTATAGCACAAAATCAAATTTTATGTGATAGAAAATGGACACTAGAGGCTATAAGCAATATAGTAAAAAATGCTATAGAACATAAATCTACCAGAATAAATATACAAGCAATAGAAAATCCATTTTACACAATTATTACAGTACAAGATAATGGAGAAGGAATTAGCAAAGAAGATATGCCTCATATTTTTGAAAGATTTTATAAAGCTAAAAATAGTAAAACGAATAGTTTGGGATTAGGACTTGCTTTTGCTAAAAGTATTATAGAAAATCAAGAAGGACGAATAGAAGTAAAAAGTAGCAAAGAAGGAAGCATATTTTTTATAAAATTACCAAAATAATTTTATATGTCACTTGAGAGTCACTTTTGCATGTTACAATCAAGAAAAAGGAAAGGGGTAGACAAAACATGGAAATATTAAAAGTAGAAAATTTAACGAAAAAATATGGAAAAAAAGAAGCAGAAGTGACAGCTTTAGATAATGTATCGTTTAGTGTACAAAAAGGAGAATTTGTAGCAATAATGGGGGCTTCAGGTTCCGGAAAATCAACATTATTACATTTAATAGGAGGAGTAGATAGACCAACATCAGGTAAGGTATATATTGAAGGAACAGATATTTATAACATGGATAATGACACATTAGCCATTTTCAGAAGAAGACAAATAGGACTGATTTATCAATTTTATAACTTAATTCCCATATTAAATGTAAAAGAAAATATAACATTACCTTGTGACTTAGATGGAGAAAAAGTAGATAAGACAAGACTACAAGAATTAATTCATACTTTAGGTCTAGAAAAAAGAGAAAATCATTTGCCAAATGAACTATCTGGAGGACAACAACAAAGAGTATCTATAGGAAGGGCACTTATGAATAGACCTGCCATAGTACTCGCAGATGAACCAACAGGAAATTTAGATAGTAAGTCTTCTAAAGAAATTATTGAATTATTAAAACTTTCTAATCAAAAATATCATCAAACATTAATTGTGATTACTCATGATGAAAACATTGCATTAGAAGCTGATAGAGTAATTACCATACAAGATGGAAAAATTCTAAAAGATGAGAAAATTAGGTAAGGGGGCAGAAAAATGAAAATATTAAATTCTCTTACCATTAAAAATTTGAAATTAAACAGAAAAAGAACGATTACTACTATTATAGGAATTAGCCTATCTGTTGCACTTATTTGTGCTATTACTACTTTTGTAGCAAGTGTACAGACAACTTTAATAGAAAGAGCTAAAAAGTTAGAAGGAAATTATCACTTACTCTTTCAAAATGTTCCACCAGAAAAAATCTCTTATCTAGAAAATTTTATGGGAGTAGAACAAAAACAACTTTCACAAGCGGTAGGATATGCTAATTTTGCAACAACTAATGAAAATAAACCATATGTATATGTTATGAGTTTTTCTAAAGAGGCATTGCAAGGAAGAGGAATTGTTTTAACACGGAGGACGCATGCCAGAAAATGAAAATGAAATCCTTATTCCTGACCATTTGCAATATAATGGAGGTTCCAATTTGCAAGTAGGAGATACTATAACCTTGCAAATTGGAAAACGTAAAACAAAAACAGGGGAAGAATTATTTCAGTCAAATCCTTATATAACAAAAGAAGATGCACAAGATAGTGATGTTCCCTATGAAGAAGAATATATAGAGGTAGAAACAACGAAAACATATACAATTGTAGGAATTATAGAAAGACCTAATTTTGAAATATTTTCCGCACCGGGATATACACTCATTTCTACGGGAACATTAGATGAAACAAAACCTATGGATATATCGCTACTATTTTCTAATCCAAAAGATACGTATAATATAGAAGCAGATATTATAAGAAATTTACAATTAGAATATACAGATATACAAGAAAATCAAGAACTTTTAAGATGGCAAGGTGTGTCAAAATATTCGAGTGATATGAATGTAGTAACATACTTAGCAATCATCGTTATTCTCATTTTAATGTTTACTTCTATCTTTGTTATTCGCAATAGTTTTCGTATTTCTGTAACAGAAAGAACAAAACAATTGGGAATGCTTGCAAGTATTGGAGCAACTTCTAAACAAATCAAGAAAAGTGTATTGTATGAAGGATTTATTTTAGGAGCAATTGCCATCCCTTTAGGGATAATTGTAGGAATTATTGCTATAGCTATTGTTATTTCTGTTGTGTCAACAATGCTTGCAACCACTAGCTTTTTAGAAGAGGGAGTTACTTTACAATTTACTGTTTCTATTCCTGCAATAATAGTTACGGTTATAGCTTCAATTATCACTATATATTTATCATGTATTAGCCCAGCAAGAAAAGCTGCTAAAATCGCTCCTATTGATGCTATACGTGAAAGTAATGATGTTAAAATAAAAAATAAAACAGTTAAAACAAGCAGGTTTACGAAAAAAATGATGGGAATTGAAGGCGAAATAGCAGTTAAAAATCTAAAAAGAAGTAGAAAAAAATATAGAACTACTATTTTCTCTATTTTCTTAAGTATAGTATTATTCTTATCAATGAGCGCATTTATTCAATATGGATTTATAGTAACAAGCGCAAATTATCAAGAAATGAATTATAACTTATTAGTAAGATGCCCTAATGTAAACGATCAAGAAGCTTTACAATATTATGCACAAGTAAGAAAAATGGATGGAATTGAAAGAGCTTCTATTGTAAAAAGGTTAACAGCTGTACTTCCGGAAGAATTTGCAAATGACGAAATACACACAGAGCATATTTTTATATATGCAGTTGGAGATGAAGAATACAGCAAATATTTACAGGAATTAGGTCTAAATAAAGATAAGGTAAAAGATAAGGCTATTTTATGTGATGATTATATTCGCTATGAATATGATGAAACAGGGATTAATGTAAAGAGAACACAGATGCAAAGTACTAATGTAGAAGAAGGAGAAATGCTAACTTTTCAAGTATATGATGAAGAACAAGAAACCTATGTATCTCATCAAATAGAAATTGCCAAAAGAACAAGTAAATTACCAACAGGAATACAAAATCAATTTACGCCAACATTAATTGTTTCAGATAGCACTATAGAAAATTTAGATTATTATGTAGATAGCATGTATATTGAGGCAAAGGATGCATCAGCATTAGAGGAAAAAATAGCAACATTAGAAGGATCAAATAAAAGCAATATTATGAATTTACAAAAAGAGCAAGAAGAGAAAAATACTTTGGTAATTATTATATCTATTTTCCTATATGGTTTTATCATTGTTATTTCTCTGATAGGAATTACCAATGTATTTAATACAATTACTACCAATATGGCATTGAGAGAAAAGGAATTTGCAATATTAAAATCTATAGGGATGACAACAAAAGAATTTAAAAGAATGATACGTTATGAAAGTATTCTTTATGGATTAAAAGCCTTGCTTTTTGGTATACCAGTAGGAATTGTATTAAGTTATATAATTTATAGCGTTATTGCACAAGCTTTTGATACTGGTTATCAAATACCATGGATTCAAATAGGAATTTGTATCATATTTGTATTTGCTATTATCTTTATTACGATGAGATATTCTATGAATAAAACAAAAAAACAAAATATTATAGAGACAATTAGAAAAGAAAATATTTAAATGTTTTTATAAAGAGTTGCTTGTAATAACAAGAAGCATAAATAGTATAAAATTAAATAGCACCCCGCAGTTTAAATAAAAGAGTTTAAACTGTGGGGATATTTTTGCAAATAATTATCCGAAATGTAATAGTTTTGTAATAAAACTGTAACTAAAATGATATAGAATTAACTGAAAGGATAATATATAATATAAGAAGTATAAAAGGTAAAAAAAGAGAGAAAACTAAAAGAGAAGGAGAATTGTAAGTATGTATGGAGTAAAAACAAAACAAGGAGTAACCCTAATAGCACTAGTGGTGACAATCGTCATATTAATTATACTCGCAGCAGTGAGTATTAATATGGTACTAGGTGATCAAGGAATATTTAAGAAAGCACAGGAAGGTGCAAATGCTATGCATGATGCAGAAGTGAACACGCAAGCAAGTTTTAATAGTATAACAGATGAAATGGATAAAATTATACAAGGA
>CALWZX010000029.1 GCA_944386125.1 uncultured Clostridia bacterium
TTCATTCCTCCCCCATAGCCTAACATTAGTATTGTATTATTTTTTTGTAATTTTCCTTGTTTTTGCATATCGTCTAAAGCTATGGGTATACTTGCGCAAAAGGTATTTCCTTTTAAATGTATATTTGTAAATATTTTTTCTTCTGGTATTTGTAGTCGATTTCCTATAGATTGCATAATTTTTTTATTAGATTGATGCAATACTAAGGTATCTATTTGTTGTAATTCCTGTTTTGTTAGTAAATTTTCCACATTTTCCACAGTTTTGGTAACTGCATATTTATACACAGCTTTTCCATCCATGTGTATTTTTCCATTTGCTTTACAAGTTAGCATATCTCCTTCTTCTGCATCAACAGTAAAATAACTTTTATATGCTTTTTTTTCTTCTGTTTTGGCAATAATAGTCGCTCCTGCACCATCAGACAAAATAATAGAAGTCCCTATGTCAGTTTCTTCTAAAAATTCAGATAATTTTTCTACTCCTATAATTAATGCTGTTTTTACTCTTCCTTCTGAAGCTACAATTGTATTTCTTGCTATATCTAATGCATTAATATAACCTGCACATCCACTTAGTATATCTTGACAAATGCACTCTCTTGTTGTAACTTCCGCTATTTTTCTTTTTACTTGAAAAGAAATACTTGGCATTAATTCTTTACTCGAGGTAGTTGCTACTATAATTTCATCTATTTTTATATTTTCTTTTACTTTTTTTAAAGCATCTTTTGCTGCATATACAGCTAAATCTACAATTGTTTCTTCTTTACTGTAATATCTTTCTAATATACCTGTTCTTTTTACTATATATTCTTCTGTTATTCCTAACTTTTCTGCTAAAGTAGCATTGGTAACTTTTTGTTTTGGTAAATATGAACCGGTAGAAATAATTTGTATATTTTCCATATTTTCCTCTTCGTGATTTTTTTCTTTATATTTTATATACTATTTTTTCCCAAAATACTATTAGACTGACTGGTCGACTTTTGCAAGAAAAAATAGCTAGATTTTTTTGTATCTAGCTATTAAAATTAATTTTTATAATATACATATATTTTTTCTAAATAAATAATTCCATCTCCCTCTATATTTCCTTTTAATCTTAAATTATAAGTTCCTTCTGCTAATTTAGCTGTTGTTTCTTTTTGATACCATACATTTTGAGAAGAAGTAGTTAAAGGTATAGTTGCCATAGTTTGATTTGTATTTGCATCTTCTATATAAAATGTTTCATCATAAAATCCTCCACCATTTAAATATAAGACATCTATATTTTGTAAATTAACATTTTTAAAGTTTATGAATCCTCCTCCAGTAATTGAATCATCATTAATTGCATAATTTCCTTTCGGCATATCATGTCTTAAAAAGCATACCCATCCATTAAATACAGAAACATTTTCGACTGTAGTTCCCGTTGCATATACTGGTCCATGATCTATTAATACAAGTTTTCTTTGTTCTGGTACAGTATATGTTTGTTCTGTACTGGCATTATCACCATCCCATAGTCTTGCTGTTATTTTATCATTATAATTCAAATTACTTAACACTTTTCCATTTTCAATTGTTTGCCATTCTTGTGAATTTGTCTTATATTGAAGATAAAACTCATTTGTTGTAGATTGAATTGTTACATTTGCTTTTCTATTACTCCAATTTAAGTTATTAAATGAAATTGTTCCTTCAGGTATTCCATTCATTGTAACATATGTTGTTTTTTCTATCTCATATTCGCCTGAAATAATTTTGACTTTTATATCATAAGTTACATTTTGCGTTAATTTTGTTAATCTATATGTGTTCATATTACTACTTTTTATAAATTGATAATTTTCTTGGTTTTGTTCTTTATAATAATATTCATATTGTGGATTTTGTAATCTAGTTGCTTTTACTTCAATATCTACCGTATTAGTTGTTTTATTATTTAAGTTTATACTAAAAATTTTTGGTATTTGATTGTTTTTCTCTCCAGCATATTCTATTTTTATGTCTCCATTTTCTATCCATACATCGAATAACATATCTTCTTTTGTAGTTACTTGATAAGTTCCATCTTCTTGTTCAACAACACTTTCTGTTTTATTATCAATAATATCTTCTACTACTAGTTGATCAAAATATGAGTCCATTACTAAAGAGGCGTTTTCATTAAGATATGTGCTTACTTTAGCTAATTCCATTCTTTCTTTTACTCCAGATATTTCAAAGTCGGTTTTTGCAGTTTGTGCCATAGTAAAAATTCCATTATCTCCTATTACCATATTAATGCTAATTGCTGCTAAAATAACAATAATAACAATTGTAATTACTAAGGCAATTAATGTTATTGCTTGATTTTGTTTTTTCATTTTTATTTTTCTCCTTTTATTTTTTTATCTATTATACTATATAACTGTATAATATTTCCATTACAACTGTATTACTTTTTAGTTACACTTTTATTACATTTTTGTGACATTCATAGTATTGGTTTATGATTCGTTATTTTCATAGCTTTTTTTCAGTTTTTATAGTATAATAAAAAAAACTATTTTTTAAGGAGATTAACTAAATGAAATCAAGTATTCAAGCTTTAGAATTTAATGAAGTAATTCACATTTTAGAGACATATGCTATTACTTATTTAGGTAAAGAAAAAATAAATAGCCTTATGCCATCTTATCATCCAGAAGAAGTTTCTCATCTCTTACAAGAAACTAAGCAATTTTTTCAATTTTTATATCAAAAAGGGAATCCCCCTTTATATGAAATAGAAAATATTTTTCTTGCTTTAAAAACTTTGCATAGTCATTCATCTTTATCTGCTAAATCTTTATTAGATATAGGTAATATTCTTAGAATCTCTAGAGAATTAAGAGAATATTTCTATAAAGATGAATCTGTTCATATTTACGATTTTCCCTTATTAGATGCTTATTTTCAAAAATTATATACTAATAAAAATTTAGAAAATATTATTTTTACAAGTATTTTAGATGAAAATACTATTGCTGATAATGCATCTAAATCTCTAGCTAATTTACGTAGAAATCGTAGAAATTTAGAAAGTGAAATTCGAGATGTATTAAATAAAAGTCTTCATACTTATAGCAAATATATTATGGAACCTATTATAACCATTCGTAATGACCGATATGTAATTCCTATAAAAGAAACTTATAAGAATGAAGTAAAAGGCCTATTCCATGATATTTCTTCTAGTGGTTCTACTGTTTTTATAGAACCAATGAGTGTTTTTGAATTAAATAATCAAATTAATAGCTTAAAAACAGAAGAAATATTAGAGATTGAAAGGATATTACAAGATATTTCAACTAAGTTATTTCCTTATGTTCAAGAATTATCTACTACTGTAGAATACATAGGAAACATTGACGCCATTTTTGCTAAAGCTAAATACGCCAAAGAGATAGATGGTATTTTTCCTATTTTAAATAAAGAAAAACAAATTCATTTATTAGGAGCAAGACATCCTCTTATTACTAAAGAAAATGTTGTTCCTATAGATTTGCATATTGGTGAAAATTATTCTTCTTTAATTATTACTGGTCCTAATACAGGAGGAAAAACTGTTACCTTAAAAACTACTGGATTGTTAACTTTAATGGCTTTAGCAGGACTTGCTATCCCTGCTAAAGAAAATAGTAGTATACATGTATTTGATTCTGTTTTTGCAGATATTGGTGATGAACAAAGTATTACAGAATCACTTAGTACTTTTTCTTCTCATATGACAAATATAATTGATATTCTTACTCATAGTAGTGAAAATAGTCTCATTTTGTTAGATGAGTTAGGTTCTGGTACTTCCCCTTTAGAAGGTGCTAGTTTAGCAATTAGTATTTTAGAATTTTTTCATAAACAAGGATGTATTACTATTTCTACTACACATTATGAAGAAGTAAAACAATATGCCCTTATTACCAATGGTTTTGAAAATGCTTGTTCAGAATTTGATGTTGAAAATTTAAAACCCACATACCGTTTATTAATTGGTATTCCTGGAAAAAGTTATGCTTTTGCCATTAGTAAACGTTTAGGTTTACCTAGTAGCATTTTGGATAGAGCTAAAGATTTTATAAATCAAGATTCTCTTGATTTTGAAACCTTATTAAAGAAAATTTATGATAATCAAATAGCTATTGAAAAAGAAAAAGAAGAAATCGAAAAAAATTTACATCAAGTTACCAAGTTAAGAAAAGATTTAGAAAAAGAAAGATCTAATTTACAAATTTCACATTCTGAACAATTAGATAAAGCAAAAAAAGAAGCTCGCGATATTTTACTAGAAGCTAAAGAAGAAGCACGTACTTTATTAAAAGAATTAAATACCGCTTATACAAAGAATGATGTAAAAAAAGCAAATCAAATACAAGAAAAATTAACTACTCATATAAAAGATTTATATAAAGAAACTTCTTCTACTTCTCCTTCACATTTTACAAAAAATATGTTACATGTAGGAGATATGATAGAAATTTCTGGTTTTTCTCAGCCTGCTACAATTCTTTCTCTTTCGGGAAAAGAAAATCAGTTACAGGTACAAATTGGAAGTATTAAAATGCAAATTATGGTAGAAAATATAAAAAAAGTTCTACCTAATAAAAATAAAAGTACTGCTTTTTCTGCCACTCATGTACAATCTTTTACTGAAAAAACAAAACAAGTTTCACCTGAAATTAATGTTATTGGACAAAATATAGAGGAAGCTTGTTTCTTAATTGATAAATATATTGATGATTGTTATTTAGCTAAGTTACAAACTATTCGCATTGTACATGGAAAAGGAACAGGAAAACTTCGTGAAGGAATACATCAATTTTTGAAAAAAAATCCTCATGTGCAAAGTTTTCGCTTAGGTACTTTTGGAGAAGGTGAAGTAGGTGTTACTATTGTAACTTTAAAAAAATAATTACTCATTTCATTTATTTTCCATTGAAAATTTATATGGGTTATGCTAATATTAAACTGTACAAAAAATAAAGGAGGTCAATTATGAAATTTAAACAATGGGAGGGTTTTAATCCTCTAGGTGAATGGACAAAGGAAATTGATGTAAGAGGTTTTATCCAAGCAAATTATACTCCATATGAGGGAGATGATTCTTTCCTTGCGTTACCTACTGAAAAAACAAAAAAACTATGGAACGAAGTTTTAAAATTATATGAAGAAGAAAGAAAAAAAGGTGTATTAGATGTAGATACTAAAACTCCTTCTGCTATTGATGCCTATGAAGCTGGCTATATTGACAAAGATTTAGAAGAAATTGTTGGTTTGCAAACAGACAAGCCTTTAAAAAGAGCAATTATGCCAAACGGTGGTATTAAAATTGTCGAAAAATCTTGTACCGCTTATGGTTATGAAGTAGATCCTGAAACAGACTATATTTATCACAATTTAAGAAGAACTCATAATGATGGTGTATTTGCTGTATATACTCCAGATATTCGTGCAGCTAGAAGTTCTCACTTAATTACTGGTCTTCCAGATGGTTATGGACGTGGAAGAATTATTGGTGATTACAGAAGAGTTGCTTTATATGGTGTAGATGTTTTAATAGAAGAAAAGAAACGTGAATTAGATATTTTAGATACAGATTTTACTGAAAGCATAATTCGTGAAAGAGAAGAAATTCATGATCAAATTCTTGCTTTAGAATCTTTAAAGAAAATGGCTGCTCGTTACGGTTTTGATATTTCTGTTCCAGCAAGTAATGCAAAAGAGGCTATTCAATGGTTATATTTTGCTTATTTAGGTGCAACTAAAGATCAAAATGGCGCTGCTATGAGTTTAGGAAGAACTTCTACTTTCCTTGATATTTACATTGAAAGAGATTTAAAAAATGGTACATTAACTGAAGAGCAAGCGCAAGAATTAATGGATCATTTTGTTATGAAATTACGTATGATTCGTTTCTTACGTGCTCCTGAATATAATGAATTATTTAGTGGAGACCCTGTTTGGGTAACAGAAAGTGTTGGCGGAATGGGAGTTGATGGAAGAACTTTAGTTACTAAAAATTCTTTTAGAGTTCTTCATACATTAACTAATTTAGGACCTGCACCAGAACCAAATTTAACAATTCTTTGGTCTACTAGATTGCCTGAAAATTTCAAAAAATATACTTCTAAACTTTCTATTCAAACATCATCTATTCAATATGAAAGTGATGATTTGATGAGAGTAACATTAGGAGATGATTATGGAATTGCTTGTTGCGTTTCTGCTATGAAAATTGGTAAACAAATGCAATTCTTTGGGGCTAGAGCAAATCTTGCTAAAACTTTACTTTATGCTATTAATGGTGGTAGAGATGAAAAAACTGGTAAACAAGTAACTCCAAAATATCAAGCAATTACTTCAGAATACTTAAATTATGATGAAGTTATGGAAAAATTCGATGTCATGATGGATTATGTAGCTAAAATTTACATTAAAGCTTTAAATGCTATTCATTATATGCATGATAAGTATTCTTATGAAGCTTTAGAAATGGCTTTACATGATAAAGAAATTTTAAGAACTATGGCTTGTGGAATTGCTGGATTATCTGTAGTTGCTGATTCTTTATCTGCTATCAAATATGCTAAAGTTAAAGTTATTCGTGATGAAACAGGACTTGCTGTTGATTATGAAGTTGATGGAGATTTTCCTAAATTTGGAAATGATGATGATAGAGTAGATGAAATTGCTGTAGAAATTGTTAAAACATTTATGAGAAAATTACAAAAATACGCAACATATAGAAATTCAAAACATACTTTATCTATTTTAACAATCACTTCTAATGTGGTTTATGGAAAAGCAACAGGAAATACTCCTGATGGAAGACGTGCAGGAGAACCTTTTGGACCAGGAGCAAATCCTTTACATGGAAGAGATACAAATGGTGCAGTTGCTGTTATGAATTCCATTGCCAAACTTCCTTATGAATATTCAGAAGATGGTATTTCTTATACATTTTCTATTACTCCAAGTACACTTGGAAAAGATTTAGATACACAAGTTAATAACCTAATTGGATTATTAGATGGATATTTCAAACAAACTGGACACCACATTAATGTAAATGTATTTGATAGAGCATTATTACTAGATGCTATGGATCATCCAGAAAAATACCCTCAATTAACTATTCGTGTTTCTGGATATGCCGTTAACTTTATAAAATTAACTCGTGAACAACAATTAGATGTTATTAATAGAACAATACAAGAAAAATTCTAAATAAAAAAATAGAATATATTTACTTGTTAAATATATTCTATTTTTCCCTATGAAAGGAGACTAAAAACAATGCAAGAAGAAAAAAATATACAAGGTAGAATCCATTCTTTTGAAAGCTTAGGAGCTGTTGATGGTCCAGGTCTTCGTTTTGTAGTATTTATGCAGGGTTGTCATATGCGTTGTCAATATTGTCAAAATCGTGATACATGGGATATGCATTCAGGTACATTATATACTGCTAAAGACTTAATAAAGAAAATTATGAAATATAAGAACTATATTATGCCACATGGTGGAGTAACCATTAGTGGTGGAGAACCTTTATTACAAGCATCTTTTTTAATATCTCTTTTTCAAGAATTAAAAAAAGAAGGAGTTCATACTTGTATAGACACCGCCGGTAATTTAGAAATTACAAAAGAAATTGCTTCATTAATTGAATTAACCGATTTATTTTTATTAGATATTAAATGTATTAATGATAAAATCTGTATTCCTTTAACAGGTTTTTCTAATAAAAAAGAATTAGAATTTGCTCGTTATTTAAGTGAGCATGGTAAACCTATGTGGATAAGACAAGTTTTAATTCCTGGAATTACAGATATTGAAGATGATTTATTACAATTAAAAGAGTTTATTTCTACTTTAAAAACAGTAGAAAAAGTAGAATTCTTGCCTTATCATAATTTAGGTAAATTTAAATGGGAGAAACTTCGGAATTCCCTATGAATTAGAAAATGTTAGACCAGCTACAAAAGAAGATGTTCAAAGAGCTAATCAAATTTTAGGTATTGGTAATTAATAAATAAACTTGTTACTTTTTAGTAACAAGTTTATTTATTGTATTCATTTTAATTTCTTATAACGTAATAGATAAAACTTTTAATTTTATAGTTCCTGCTGGAGCTTGCACTTCTACTACTTGATTTTTCTTAGCTCCTAATAAAGCTTTTCCAATTGGAGATTCATTAGAAATTTTATTTTCTGCTAAATCTACCTCTGTAGAACCAACAATTGTATAAGTCTCCTCTTCATCAAATTCCATATCTAAAACTTTTACTGTATTTCCCACTTGAACAGTTTTCGTATCAATCTCAGATTCATCTATTATTTTTGCATAACGAATTTTATTTTCTAAGTCTGCAATTTTAGCTTCATTATCTGCTTGTGCAGTTTTAGCTTCATCATATTCAGAATTCTCTGATAAGTCACCAAAGGCTATGGCTACTTTTATTCTTTCTGCCACTTCTGCTCTTTTGGTTGTTCTTAAATATTCTAATTCTTGTTCTAATTTTTCATATCCTTCTTGTGTTAAAATTACTTCTTTATTATCATCCATTTGTATTCCTCCTCATAAAAAACTAAAATGCATACACATTTTAGTATCTTTTCTTATCTTTTACTAATTTTAATATATTAAACTAGTTTTTTTAATTTGTCAAGATTCATTTTATATTTTCTAGCTCTTTTTCATTAATATTTCCATTAATTCCAATTAATTTCACTATTTTTATTCCCTCTTGATTCATCTTTTTCTTATTTTCTATATATGTCTTCTCTATTTCATATTCACTCTCATATAGATCTCTCATAGAAAATTCTTCTCCTATCCCCCATGATTGGTACTTATTTTTGACTTTTTCATCCACTTCAATTTCTATATTTTCAATAATAATACCATCAAATCCAGCAAATCCTATTACTTTTTCATCTGGTATCTGTATAAAAATACTATTTCTGTTTAATATATATTGATTTACCTCTTCTATCGAAAAATCTATATTAATAATCCATTTCGCACGTTTTAGACTTTTTCTATAATTATTAGCTACAGTTATATTCATAGCTTCCTCTTCATTATGCCTTTGTACATATTTTTGAAAACCTTGAATATCTTTAGTAACAATGTTCATAGTTCTTACTTTATTTAAAAAATATTCTAGTATTTGAGCTGTATTTTCTTGATAATTTCTACATAAAAAGTATAAATCTTGCATTTCTAATTCTTCTATCTTCCCTTGTTTTTTCATGATATATTGTATAATATCTTCTATTAAAAAAATTTTTATTGGTACTTTTCTGCGATTATCTATAGGAATTATTTCTTGAAATTCTTGTAGTCCCTTTTCTAATACAATTACATTTTGTTTCTTAATTTGTCTTTTAATTTGTTTTTTTATCCATTCTTTTTTCTTTTTCGGAATCTTTATAATTTGAATTTGCATATCTTTATTCTCTACTCTCACCAGACCTAATTTATCTTCTATTTTTTCATAAGTATTTTTTGCTTTTTTCTTGATTACTATATATTTATATATCAAAAAAACACCCCCATAGCTTGTTTTAATTCTATGAAGATGTTTTTATTTTTATACCTATTTTATTTCTTCTTCAATTAATTGCCAAATCTCTGGCTTTTCCATATCTTTTACCCAATATGCTGCCCCTGCAAGTTGATATTTTTTCATTAATTCAAATTTTGCTTTTAAAGATTCTTCTTCTTCAAGCCACATTTTACAGAGCGCTCCATCTTTTTCATATTCTACATAATATTGTTTTTCTTCTTCAAGCCAAGTTCTTTGCACTCCTTCTGGAATAACAGAATCTATATATTTCATAGATACAGTAGAGCTACTTACCTCTCCATTTTTCTCTTGCCATTCTCTTGTATAGAAAGGCATTCCTAAAATCAATTTTTCTGCTGGTACTTCTTCTTGTGTTCCTACAAATTTATTTAAATTTACTTCTACCCAGTCTGCTCCTGCTACAGTTCCTGCCTCATTAGAATATTGTCCATGTTGATCATAAGCCATAAATACCACATAATCTGCTACTTTCCCAAAAAGATTTCTATCATAACATAAAGACCAATCATCATCTCCATCTGGTGCTGTGACATCTACTGATAAAACCTTTCCCAATTCTCTTAATCTTGGAGCAAGTTCTATAATAAATCTAGATAAATAATCTTTATCTTCCTTATAAATATTTTCAAAGTCAATATTAATACCATCTAGTTGATAAGTTATTACCATATCTAAAATTTCATTAATCAATTTTTCTCTTAGTTTGTAATCTCTTAATATTTTTGAAGTTACATCTTTAATTGTTTGGCTACTGATATTATTAGAAACCATTGCCCAAACTTTGTAGCCATTATTATGTGCCCATTCTACATAAGCTTGTCCTTCTTCTCCTATGTTAGTGTCAAGCTCTGATGCTTCTTCATCCGATAAATGAGCAAATGCTGGTGAAACTACATTCACCCCTGGTATACTTTCTGTTCTTTCTGGTGCACTTGCATATTCTGAATAATAATCCCAAAACATACTAATTGTTCCTTCTACTTGCTTTTGTTCTTGCATATTTTCCCTTATAGTATAGGTATTAGCTACCTCTTTTACATAACCAATTATCCCCTGTTTTGTTCTAATTTTAGTCCAACCATTTAATTCTTCTGTTGTTGGTACAATAGTAACATTTTCACCCTTTTGTACTTTATCTACTGTTTTTGAAAAAGCTGTTGGAAGAGATTTTACATCACAGTCTTTTGCACTATTTGCCATCTTCTTTTCTCTTTCTATAGAATCTATTACTAATCGATTAGTTTGTTCTAAATATTCTACTTCTATGTTATATACATTTGCCATTTCTGAAATTGGTAAATAAAATGTATCTTCTTTTTCTATTGCTTTTCCTTTTATTTCTATTTTTGAGCTATTGACATACATTTCATTTTTATCAATAGGAAGGCTTGCTATTTTCGTATCAGAACCAGTTAGTATTTGCTCATATTGATTATCATAATATATATGTTCATCTAAAAAATTAGCAATATCTTTACTTGACATATATACAATACCATCTTCTATGAAAATATCAAATTTCATACTTTCTGTCACATTATTATTATTGATTAATACATTTATTTTCCCCGTTATTTCATCTTTTACATAATTGGGCGCAATTTGAAATATTACAACAACTACTGCAAGTAAAAGTGCAATTAATAAAAAGCGTACCCAAATTCTATTTTTCTTCATTTTTTTATTCATTTTGATTTCCTTTCGTTTGTTCGTTTTTTCTTTTCTATTATATTGAATAAAAAAATCTCTGTCAATAATTATGTATAAAATTAGAAAATTTGGTAAATATATTTTTAGAAAAATAATTGTGGAAAGGATGGATACACATGGAAAAACATATTATTGTCACAGGTACATCAACAGTTTCTTGGAAGGATGCTATTGTACAAACAATAGCCGAAACTTCTAAAACTATTGATTACATTTCTTCTGTTAAAGTTTTAGAACAAAGGGCTCATATTTCTGGTAAAAAAATTACAGAATATTTTGTAGATATGGATATCAGTTTTGTTATTGACAGAGATAGAGATTAAAAAGGAGGTGTTATTATGGATAATCCAATGGATACTCCAAAAAAATATAGTGATTATGTAGATAAAAAATCCCCTAATTCACCCATCTTTCTAAATTGTATAAAGGCTTTTTTTATAGGCGGTTTTATCTGTTGCATTGGTCAATTCATTTTTTTCTTCTGTAAGTCTAAGGGATTAGATACCGCAGCAAGCAACACTGTAGTCTCCATCATATTAATTGGAATTGCTGCATTATTAACTGGGCTTAATTTATTTAACAAAATCGGAAAAGTTGCAGGTGCTGGTTCTTTAGTTCCTATTACTGGTTTTGCAAATTCCATTGTTTCTCCTGCTATCGAGTATAAGTCTGAAGGGTATATTATGGGTGTTGGAGGAAAAATGTTTACTGTTGCAGGTCCTGTATTAGTTTTTGGAATTTCAGCATCTGTTATTGTAGGAATGATTTATTGTTTCTTCGTTTAATTTAAAGAAAGGGATGAAAATATGAAAAAAATTGGAAAACAGACAATTCAAATGGAAAATTTTCCTACCATTTCTCAAAGTGCTTCTATTGTAGGTCCAAAAGAAGCTGAAGGTCCTCTTGCCAAGTATTTTGATCGTTGTTTAGAAGATGAGTTTTGGGGAGAAAAAACATGGGAAAAAGCTGAAAGTAAAATTATAAAAGAAACCGTTAATACTGTTATTGCTAAATCAAATATTGCTGCTACAGACATAGATTTTTGTTTTGCAGGAGATTTATTAAATCAATGTATTTCTTCTAGCTTTGGACTTCGTGAAATTAATATTCCTTTTTTTGGTGTTTTTGGAGCTTGTTCTACTTTTGTAGAAAGTATGTGTTTAGCTTCTGTATTTATAGACTCTCTTGCTGCTGAAAATATTGTTTGTGCAGCATCTAGCCATTTTTGTAGTGCAGAAAAACAATTCCGTTTTCCTTTAGAATTAGGAAATCAAAGACCTCCTACTTCTCAATGGACAGTTACCGGTGCAGGTAGTGTTATTTTATCTGCTCAAGGGAATGGACCTTTTGTTACGTATATTACTCCTGGTAAAATTGTAGATATGGGAATTAAAGATGTTAATAATATGGGAGCTGCCATGGCACCTGCTGCTTTTGACACATTAGTTACCCATCTTCAAGATACTAACCGTAAACCTAGTTATTATGATGCCATTATTACTGGTGACTTAGGCTATATTGGTTCAGATATTTTAGAAGATTTATGCAAGACAAAAGGATATAATATTAATAATCAACATAATGATTGTGGTAAATTAATATTTGATAAAGAAAAACAAGATACTCATTCTGGTGGTAGTGGTTGTGCTTGTATAGGAACTGTTTTTTCAGGTTATTTATATCAGTTAATGCATGAGAAAAAAATTAACAAATTATTATTAATTGCTACTGGTGCATTAATGAATTCTACTAGTTCTCAACAAGGAGAATCTATCCCTGGAATAGCACATGCAATTAGTATTGAAAATTGTAGAATGTAAAGGAGGAAAAAATATGGAATTTCTTCAATCTATTGATTGGTCTTTAATGTTACGTTGTTTTATTGTGGGTGGTCTTATTTGTGTTATAGGTCAAATATTAATTGATAAAACCAAACTTACTTCTGCTAGAATTTTAGTATTATTTGTTACTCTTGGCGTTATTCTAGGAGGTTTAGGACTATATCAATATGTTATTGATTTTGCAGGCTGTGGTGCTACGGTTCCTTTAACAGGATTTGGTGCTAACCTTGCAAAAGGTGCTATTACAGAAGTGCAAAATAGTGGTTTACTAGGAGCTTTTGTAGGAGGAGTTAAAGTTGCTGCCGGCCGGAATTGCTGCCGCTATCTTTTTTGGCTACTTAGCATCTATTATGGCAAAACCAAAAATAAAAAAACAATAATATAGAGCTGCCTTACAAGGCAGCCCGTGTCTTTCATAAAATAATTCTGAGCATATATTCAATTTCTGAATATTTAAGAAAATCTTGTTGTGCCCAATTTTTCAGGTCTTCGTCTATGTCTTTTTTATCTAAGAGTTCTTGTAAATCCTTTTCATATCTTTCTGCATTTTTTAAAATCTTATCCGCTCTAAGATATAAAGGCAGTCTCCTATAATATTTAGAGACCGAGTTACTGATTATCAGAATCATACCCATAGCCCTACAGTTATACTCTCCAGGGAAATAGATAAATTTCTTTTCTCCCTGTAGTTCTTTTACCCATATCATATCTTGGTAAATTTCATAGTAGATGCTAAAGAAAGTATACAACCGTTCATCATTATATAAAGGATAAATCTCTCTTTTCCTTTTAGCTAACGTCTTTTCTAAATACGGTTTCACTACATCAGAAAACTCTAATAGTTTTGTAGCCTTTAATTGGATTTCTTTCCATTTCCGATTTTTCTCATTATCCATCATTGATCCCCCTCTTTTTGAAAAACTATTACTTATAAGTTACTCATGCATTATACCTCAATTACTTTGTATTGTCAAAATCATGAATTTTATTTAAAAGTTCATACCAACTATGTATTCTTTCCATACCTTTTATATTTTTATTATACTCTGCATCAAAGCATATAACTGGTATACATCTTCCTACTTCTTCTAAAACAAAAGGAGAATCATCTACCATTATTTCAATCTTATTTTCCATACATACTGATAATTTACTTTCCCCTGAAAAAATTAATTGATCATACAAAATATGATTTTCTTCTAACCATTGTTTTACAATCTGTTTCATCTGCTCTTTCTTATCATCTGGTAGCTCCTCATTATTTCTAGCTGTAATAATATAAATTTTATGTCCCTCATTTTTCAAAATTTGTAATACTTCTGAAGCATTTTCTCTTGCCAAATATTTTGTAGCATACCAAAGTAAATATTTCGTCCAAAAATCTCTATATTGTTCTTTTGTCCAGTGAAAAGCCTTTTTTTCATCGTATTGTGTAAAATCTAATTCTTGCATAGAAATATTATTTTCATAACTATATTTTGTTCCATATGCTTTAATAAAATTTTCATAATTGGTTAATACTCCATCTATATCAATTCCTATTCTCATACTTTCCTCCTCACATTTAGAAAAAGCACACATCGTTTTTATACAACTCTGTGTGCTTTCATACTATGCTTTTATAGCTTTTTCTACAATTTGAGTAAAAGCTTTTGGATCTGTTACAGCTAAATCTGCAAGCATTTTTCTATTTACAACTATATTTGCTTTTTTTAGCCCAGCAATTAATTTGCTATATGTTGTTCCATTCATTCTTGCAGCTGCATTAATTCTTGCTATCCATAACTTTCTAAAATTACTCTTTTTATCTTTTCTTCCTACATATGCATACATTCCAGATTTCATAACAGCTTGTTTTGCTTGTCTGAATCTATAATGTTTTGCTCCATAATATCCTTTTGCTCTTTTTAATATTTTTTTATGTTTTTTACGAGTAATAATTGCTGTTTTTACTCTTGCCATTTTTCTTCACCTTCCTTAATTCTTTTTGTATGATTAATTTCCATATGGTAATAATTTCTTTATTCCCACTTCACATGTTTTATCTGCATAAGCATCTAAAACTTTTCCTCTAGCTTTAGCTCTTGGAGTCTTGGTAGCTAAACGATGTCTTCTATTTGCTTTTGTTCTTTTTACCTTTCCTGTTGCTGTATATGAATATCTTTTCTTTGCAGCTTTATTTGTTTTTAATTTTGGCATAATAATTCCTCCTTGCTTTTATTTATATATATCATTAACAAAAATTATTTTTCAACTTTTTTTGCTAATATAATAAACATATTTTTACCTTCTAAAACTGGTTTTTTCTCAGGAATTGCAACATCTTCCATTTCTTTTATAAATTCATTTAATGTTTGCTCTCCCAATTTTACATAGTTTAGTTCTCTTCCGCGAAATCTTACAGTAACTTTTACCTTATTTCCATCTTCAATAAACTTTTTAGCATTTTTTACTTTGAAACCAAAATCATGCTCTTCTATATTAGGAGTAATCCTAATTTCTTTTACTTCAAAAGTTTTTTGTTTTTTCTTAGCTTCTTTTTCCCTTTTGGCTTGTTCAAATTTGTATTTACCATAGCTCATTAATTTGCATACTTGTGGTTGTGCATTTGGTGCAACTAATACTAAATCTAATTTTTTATCATATGCCATATCTAAAGCTTCATGAATCGAAATTGGACCTATTTTGTTACCCTCACTATCAATTACTTGAACTTCTTTTGCTCTAATCTGCTCATTAATTAGTAAATCTTGTTTTATATAAAACACCTCCTGATATTTTTGCCCAGAGCTTAGTTGCATAAAAAAATTGACTTATTTTATAAGCCAATCCATTCTCATACTTCATAGTTTTCCACAACTTATAGACATTTTGTGGAAATATACTTTTTATATTACCTTTTTCTTTTCGATAAGGTGAGCATGGATTGCTACTTAAAAACTGAATATATTTATACCATACAAACAAGAAAAAGTCAACATTTTTTTTCAATTTTATTGACTTTTTCTTAAATTTGTATTAGAATATTATAGCATTAGATTGACATGTTATCTATTTATAACATCTCCCCGGTAGTTATAAACTAGATTTCATATAAATTAATATTAGAATGAATGGAGGGTATTTTTTACCATGAATAATACTACATATAGTATAAAGAAAAGTGAAATTGAAAGAAAATGGTATATAATTGATGCTACAGATAAACCATTAGGAAGAGTTGCAACAGAAGCAGCTAAATTATTAAGAGGAAAACACAAACCTACTTATACTCCTAATATGGATAATGGAGATCATGTTATTATCATCAATTGTAAAGATGCTGTTTTAACAGGAAAAAAATTAGATCAAAAAATTTACAGACATCATTCTGGATATATTGGTGGTTTAAAAGAAACTACTGCTAGAGTTATGATGGATACAAAACCAGAAAAAGCTATGATGTTAGCTGTAAAAGGAATGCTTCCACACAATAGCTTAGGAAGAAAAATGTTAACAAAATTAAGAGTTTATGCTGGAAATGAACATGAAAATATTGCTCAAAAACCAGAAATGTGGAATTTTTAATAAAGAAAGAAATTTAAGGAGGAAATTGAAATGGCTAAAGCTAAATCAGAAAAAATCGCTTTCTGTGGAACTGGAAGAAGAAAAAAATCTATCGCAAGAGTTAGATTAGTAGAAGGTTCTGGTGTGATTACTATTAATGGAAAAGATATTAACGAATATTTTGGAACAGAAACTTTAAAAGTTATTGTAAAACAACCTTTAACAGTTACTAATACATTAGCTAAATATGATGTAATTGCTACTGTAACAGGTGGTGGATTCACAGGTCAAGCAGGAGCTATTCGTCATGGTGTTGCTAGAGCTTTAAATGAAGCAAATAGTGAATTTAGACCAATTTTAAAATCAAATGGTTTCTTAACAAGAGACCCACGTATGAAAGAAAGAAAGAAATATGGTCTTAAAAAAGCTCGTAAAGCTCCACAATTTAGTAAGAGATAATATTATAAA
>CALWZX010000030.1 GCA_944386125.1 uncultured Clostridia bacterium
GCTATATTATGAAGAAATCCCTTTTCCATTAATTGCTCAATAATTTTATACCCTAAGCCATCAATATCCATTCCTTCTTTAGAGGCAAAATGAACTAAGCTTCTTAAGGTTTGTGCAGGACATTCAATTCCAATACATCTTGTTGCAGCTTCCCCTTCTTCTCTTACTGCTGGAGCTCCACATACAGGACATACTGTTGGCATATGGAATTCTTTTTCTTCTCCTGTTCTTTTTTCTTTCACTACAGCTATAACTTCAGGAATAACATCTCCTTGCTTTTGAATAATAACTGTATCGCCTATTTTTAGATCTTTTTCTTTAATAAAATCTTCATTATGCAAAGTAGTTTTAGATATAGTAGAACCTGCTACTTTTACTGGGTCTAAAATAGCCATAGGAGTAATAACTCCTGTTCTACCTACTTGGCAAATAATATCCCTTAGTTTTGTTTGTTTTGCTTCAGGTGGATATTTATAAGCAATGGCCCAACGAGGTACTTTATACGTTGTTCCTAACTTTTCACGAAAACTCAAACTATCTACTTTGATAACTGCTCCATCTATTCCGAAAGTTAATTTTTCTCTATCTTCCCCTATTTTTTCTATTGCTTGAATTGCTTCATCATAAGTTTTACAATAAATTTTTACAGGGTTTACTTGAAAGCCAATCTTCTCTAAATATAGTAACTGTTCATAATGTGAATTATAAGGAGAATTTTCCCATTTTTGTACATTGAAAATATAAATTTCTAAAGGTCTTTTTTCTGTAATTTTAGAATTTAGTTGCCTCAAAGAACCTGCTGCTGCATTTCTTGCATTAGCAAATAAGGGTTCTCCTAAGACTTCCCTTTCTTCATTCATTTTTTCAAATTCTTTTTTCCCTATAAAAACTTCTCCTCTAACTGTGATGGTAATTTTTTCTTTTAATACTTTTGGTATACTTTTTACTGTTCTTAAATTTTCTGTTACATCTTCTCCTATTAGTCCATTTCCACGAGTAGCTCCTCTTACTAGTACCCCATCTACATATTCTAAAGCAACAGATAGACCATCAATTTTAGTCTCTACTACATAATTTAGTTCTTCATTCTCCTCAATAGCCTGTTTTCTTACTCTTTCATCAAATTCTTTTAATTCGTCAAAAGAGAAAATATCTTGAAGGCTTTGTAAAGGCACTTCATGTACAACTTCTTTAAACCCTTCTTTTACATGTCCTCCTACTTTTTGCGTTAAAGAGTCTTTTGTAATTAGTTCAGGAAATTCTTTTTCTAAGGCTTTCAATTTATTCATCATCATGTCATATTCATAGTCTGAAATTTCTGGATTATCTTCATCATAATATTTTCTTGCATAATACTCTAACTTCTCTCTTAGTTTTTTTACCTCTTCTTTGGCTTCTGCTAATTCCATTAGGTTTTCCTCCTTTAATTTTTTGCCATGATTTATAGACCTATTCTACCTTATACCCACTATTTTTTCAATTCATTTATAGAAAAAAGTAGATACTTTTTTCATATCTACTTATGCTTCTATAATTTTTTCTATTGAATCTTCTCTCATCTTTTTGATGACTTGGCAACTATTATTTAGTTTTTCTTGGTCTTCTTTGCTCATTTGTAAATGAAGAAGCTCACGAATACCATCTTTATTAATTACGGCTGGAACTCCAATATATACATCTTCTTGTCCATATTCTCCTTTTTCTAAGTATGCAGAAACTGTTAAAATAGCATTTTCATCATTAATAATTGCTTTTACTAAACGCTCTAGTGCCATACCAATTCCATAATAGGTTGCCTTTTTCTTATTAATAATTTCATAAGCTGCATTTACTACACCTTTATGAATCTTGTCTAAATCTTCCATTGGATAATGGTTATCCTTCATAATATCTGTAATTTTTTTACAACCTACATATGCATGATTCCATGGAACGAAAGAAGAGTCTCCATGTTCTCCCATAATATATGCATGAACATTTTTACTAGAAATTTTTAAATAATCTCCTAATAAATATCTTAATCTTGCTGTATCTAATACAGTTCCAGAACCTATAACTTTATTTTTTGGTAAACCTGAAACTTTATATACCACATAAGACATTAAATCTACTGGATTGCTTGCTACAACAATAATTCCATTAAAACCGCTTGCCATAATATTTTGTGTAATTTGTTTCATAATTTTAGTATTTGTTTCAGCAAGCTCTAACCTAGTTTGTCCTGGTTTTTGTGCAATACCTGCTGTAATAACTACTACTTCAGCATCTTCACATTGATCATAATCTCCTGCTTTAATAATCATTTTCTGTGGAGCAAATGGTAAACCATGTGATAAGTCCATTTCTTCTCCTACTGTTTTTTCCTTATCAATATCAATAAGTATTAATTCACGAATACCTCCTCTATTTAACATAGAATATGCCATACTCATTCCTACAAAACCAGTTCCTACTAAAACTACTTTTCCTTTTTTCATAATTCTCACGTTCCTTTCTTTTAGCTTATTTATTATATCACGTTTTTACATGTTTGCAATATATTTTTGGGAAAGTTTTTAGTAAATCTGCCATCTATTACTATTTATTCAACATCAATTTGTAGATTTATGTAAAGTATGTTATAATTACCATATTCATGAAGTACATAATAAAATTTATACTATATCATAAGGAGGATTTTTATATGGGTATATCTATTCAACAATTTAGAATTGCTATGGAGGTATACGGCGCTACTCGGCTACCTGATTGTTTAGGTTCCAGGTACCGGTATCTTGTTCCCTGTTTTTGCGTTGCAGGCACTGATTTCTATCATTCTGGTTCATACTATATTGTGAAGAGAGGAAATCCAGTTACAGATGAAATTATGAATCGTGCTATGGCTGAGTTTGGGGAAATACATCCCGGTGGGGATAATTTCTGGTGGGGAGAAATTCACTCCATTAAAGGTATCTTAACACTAGCAGCAATGCTAGAAAACAAGTACAGCAAAGAACTGATTAATGAACTAACAAACGAGACTTACAAAAGGTTACTTAGTGGTTCCTTCATTACGAAGAATGTTGAGTTTCCTTTTTGTAACCCTACTACTCCCAAGAGAGAAAAACTTTATCAACTACTTATGAAATATAGTGATATTGTCAATCCTTTTGGTAATGAGCAGTTCAGCATTAAAGAACCAATTCAATATTTAGACACAGTA
Organism: uncultured Clostridia bacterium; assembly: GCA_944386125.1. GTDB lineage: Bacteria > Bacillota > Clostridia > TANB77 > CAG-508 > UMGS1663. The sequence goes on from CALWZX010000030.1 coordinate 3,203, forward strand.
GGAGTTCACTTTGGAGTGAATAAAGAAGAACCATACCAGTCTTTATCCTTAATTAATCATTCTTATAGTTCAGAATTTCTATATAATCGTAATAGTTGGACCTATAATACAATGGTGCCTACTCGAAAAAATCACCATAACGGTTATATCTGTTTTAGCCATCATGCTTGTAAAGATGACAATCAGCATTATACAGATGAAGTACTTTCTCTCCGTTACAAGGTAAAAAAGAATAGTTATCATGAACATCCCTCTGATATCGATTTAAATATTAGCTTAAAAACGGGATTAGCTTGGAAGACTTACAAAGAGGAGAAAGCAAAACCTGCAACAGACAAGCAAATGCAGCTTATGATTACTTATCTAGAAATTAGTATAGAGAAAATAAGGAGCCATATTACTCGTTATATGATTAATACGTGAATGTTGTCTACTTTATTTTCTTAAAGTTGATGTATGAATTTTACACGACAGTTTTCAAATGAGAACTGTCGTGTGCTTTTATTATATTTCTTTTCTCCAAAATTCTTCTGCTGGTAGTGGCTTTGCATAATAATATCCTTGTATACTATCACAACCAAGTTTCAGCAAAATTTCTCTTTGTTCTTTTGTTTCTACTCCTTCTGCTACTGTTTTTATTCCTAATTTTTTGCTTATGTTGATAATCATTTCTACCATATTGGTGTCTTGCTCTAAGTTATTTATAAATGTTTTATCTATTTTTATTGTATCTATTGCTAAAGATTGTAATACACTTAAAGAAGAATATCCTGTTCCAAAATCATCTATAGATACTTGGAAACCTGCCTCCTTCATTTGCCTAGTAATTTTACTTAATGCATAATTTTTACTCCCTGCTGCACTCTCTGTAATTTCTAATTCTATATATTTAGTTTCTATTTGATATTTTTTTGTCATTTCTATATACTCTTCCAAAAAGTTTTCTATTACAAAGTGTTCTCGTGATACATTGATAGAAATAATAGGAATTGATCTTTTTTCTCTTTTCCTTTTTTGTAAATCTTGACATACTTTTTCAAATATATACAAATCTAATTTTAAAATAAAATGATTCTTTTCAAAAATCGGAATAAAATCCTTAGGAGAAATAATATTCTCTTTATCTTTCCATCTGACTAAAGCTTCTGCTCCATATGGCATTTGTGTTTTTGTATCCACTTTTGCTTGATAATACACTACAAATTGCTCCTTTTGAATAGCTTCTTCCATCTTACTTTCTATTGTATGTTCTTTTAATAACTGCTCTTTTAATTGTTCGTTATATATATAATATGGTTGCAGAGCATTTCCTTTTGCTCTTCTATGTGCCATTAATGCTTGGTTCAATACATACTCTATTTGCTCTGTTTCTTTTTGTATTTGATAACATCCAATGGAAACAGCAATTACATATTCATATCCATCTATCCATCTTTTTCTCATTGTTTTTATTACATTTTCTAGAGTTGTTTTTATATCTTTTGTGCTAATAAAACCAGCAAATACATCATTTGATAATCTACTTACACATAATCCTTCTTTTTTCAATATATTTGCTACTTCTATTAGAATTTTATCTCCAACATAAAATCCATATTGCTCATTCAATATTTTAAATTTTTCTATATCTAATACGATAAAATACATTCCTTTTTTGATATATTGTTTCGCATTTTCTTTTAAAAAGTGAATGTTTCCTAGCTTTGTTAATGAATCTATATAGGCCAATTGATATAATTGTTTTTGCTTTTTATTATTTTGTACTACTATATAAATACTACTTATAATAATGCATAATGTAATAAAAAACATAAGGGTAGTACTAACTATGATTATACTATATATCCCTTCAGCTATAATATTTTCTGGCACTACTGAAATAATACTCCAATTATGAATCCCTATATTGCGGTAAGATACATAATAATTTTGCTGAATTGCTTTTATTTTCATATTACCATTTTTTTGTGTTTGTAAATTTTCTTGCAATTTTTCTAATTCTTGATATAATTTTGTTCTTTCTTTTTCAGAAATATTTTCTCTAATTTCTTCTTCTTTACTTTTTGTATAATTCGTATTCGATGTTGCCATAATTTTTCCCTCTTCATTTTGTAAATAACTATGTCCCTTACCCTCAAATATATTTTTTGAAAATATTTGCTCATAGTTTTCATTTTCTAAAACCAGCATTAGTATCAATTCCATATCTTCTACTTTTACTTTTTGGGAATATATATGAATTAGATTATTTTCAATTTTATTTTTTCGTGGCTCTGTAATTTGAATTTCATTGCTTGCAAAAAATTTTTCTTTTTCTTCTGAAAAATCTAGTACTTTTCCATCATTGGTAACTAAATTTCCCTCTTCATCCATAATTGCCATTCTTGTAAATGTATTTTTTGGTGGATATTCATTCCATATGGCAAATATCTCTTCTTTTTCCTTAATTTGATATCTTTCCACTTCTCTTGCAATAGCTACTAAAGCATTCTCATGACTTTGTATTTCTAGTTTTATTTTTTCTGCATCTTGTTTTACAATTTCTTCTAAATTTGAATAAATATTTTTTTCTGCTTGTTCATATAAAAATAATACATATACAGCTACTAAAATAATAATCATGATAAAAAAAAGTAGTAAAAAAATGACTTGTTTATGTTTCATACCTTTCACCTACTGTTAGTATTTACTTTTTTTTGCAATATATGCCTTATTTTGTTACACAAATGTCACAAAACTTTAATATTTCTGTAATTCTTTTTTAGTAGAATTTGTTTTATAATATATATAATAAGGAGAAGATTATTTTATATGAATATAGAAAAAGATTTGAAAAAAGATGGCATAACAGTTGTAGAACCAATCAACCAAGTAACCATTACTTTGATTGCCAAATTTGTTTGTGACAAGTTATGTGCCGCATTCCCTTTATATAATTTAAATTATGATAATTTATTTATAAAGGTAGTAAACACACCTATGTTTATTGCTAAAATTCCTAATGGCATGTCAGAAGCAAATTATTTTTATAAAAATTCTACCATTTATTTTAAAGAAGGTTTAAGTGTAGATGAAATGAAGAAATTTGCCATTCATGAATTTCTTCATCGTTTTCAAGAAAAAAAGGATGCTAAAAATATATTGTATCGTTTAGGACTATGTGATTTTACAGGGTTAAAAGTTAGAGGTATGGCACTAAATGAAGGTAGTGTGCAATACATGGCCTCTAAAGCTCTAAAAAATGATTTCGAAACAGTTAAATATTATGGAATAGAATTAACTACTAATAGCACTAGCTGTTATCCTTTGCTTTGTAATTTAGTTAGACAAATGGCTTATATTACAGGAGAACAAGTGTTATTTGATAGCACTTTATACAGTAATGATAATTTTAAAAAGTGCTTTATTGGTTTATGTGGACAAGCACATTTTTATAAAATTCAAGATAACTTAGATAAATTACTATATACAGAAGAGAAATTAACGAACTTAGTTGCAAAAGTACAACAAAATGTTTCTGAAAATAAAATTGCCACATATTCTAGTCAAATTACCAAATTAAAAAATTGTATTACACAGACCTATAGAGAAACACAAAATTTGATTTTGACTTCTTATTTTGATAAACAGTTTCATCAAATTTATTCCACTGCTGATTTAGAGGAATATAGAAAAAAATTATATAATTTTAAAGATTATATTGGTATTATTGAAAATGATTCATTTTTTAATCAATATTATATTAATAAAATGAATGCTCTATCTGATAAATATGATGCCATTACGCAAAATGTTTATTTAGTAGAATATAAAAATGATTTTTTTCATATATTTTTGCGAAAATTATCTGCTACAGTGCAAGCTGTACGTAAAGTATATTCACAAGTATCTAAAGATTTTAATAAGTAAATGGATCGGACTCCCAAAAGGGAGTCCGATTTGGTGGACGCATAACATGCCATCCACTCTAAGATTTTTACCTAACTGTTCCATCACGCTTAAACTCGAAATAGTTACCATAGTTATCTACTCCTGCTACGCCACGGTACATATGACCTACCGGTGCTTCTACGGTTGAAAAAAATCTTCTCTTTCCTTCTACTGTATACCAACCAGTAACCATATGGCCTACAGGTGATTCAGATTCTGAAAGATAATAATATTCTCCATTAATGTACTGAAGCCCTGTTAGCATCTCGCCAGATGACTGCATATAGTACCAATAACCATTAATAAACTGCCATCCGGTTAGCATTTCACCTGAAGCTTGCATGTAGTACCAATGATTATTGATATACTGCCATCCGGTTAACATTCTTCCTGTTCCTGGCTGTAAATAATACCAACAGTTATTGATAAATTGCCAGCCAGTTTTTCTATTATTGTACTTGTCATAGAAGTACCAATAACCATCGTACTTCTTTACCCAAGTACCCACATTAGTATAAGTAGAAGTTACTACATCTGAACCTGGTCGATAATGATTGGTATTATCATCATGGCTTGGACCATAATTACCTCCCCAGTTCCAGTTATAGTCAGAATATTGATATTCCCAATCATCTCCTCTTAAGTCTAAATCATCACTCCTGCACCAAGAGCTTTTATCTACTGCCGAAACATTAGAATCTGCTCTTACTTCAAAATAGTTGTTTTTTCCATACCTAAGGTACGGCCGTAAATCTACAGATGTATCATATACTGTTAGTTCTTGATCTCTGTTAACTCGAACAATGTACCTATCTGCTCCATCTACTTCATCCCATTCTGCTAAGCCAAAATAATCATAGCTCCACCAAGCATTGCCTGGTTCCTCTAATTCACCAGCTATGGCACGAATAGTTATGGAGATAGTTACCTCTCCAGAGTTTTCTATGTCGATTTCATCGCGTTTGACGCCACTTTTATCGCCATAAAATTTAACACTTACATGGTCATCATCAAAATAATAACCATTTTTAGCTACTACTTTAACATCAAAGTAAATTTCTTGATCTCCAATGTCAAAATCATCGCTGTCTACTAGCAATACATCATACTTTTCCGGCTCATGTGATGCAAAAGCCACTGTGCCTTCGTCATTAGTTACCGTGATTTCTACCTGTCTTACTCTTTGTTCATTTGCTGCCAAAGCAGTAATGGAACTTACCAAAACGAGTAAGCAAGTAATTACTACTGCTACAAACCGTTTTCCTTTCATAGTAAAAACCTCCTCATGAAAAAAATAATATGTTACATATTTATTGTAACATATTGCCATTTTTATGTCAATCAGACATTATTTTCCTAAAAAGTTTGCTATTTGGTATGCCGCATCTCTACCTGCTCTTGCTGCCCAAGCTACAGTCGCTTTTTGTCCTATATTATCTCCTCCTGCAAATACTTTCGGATTACTTGTTTGATAATTTTCATTTACTTGTATATAGCCTCTATGATTTACCCCAATTCCCTGCTTTTGTAATGTTTCTATTACTGCCTTTTCTGTGGTAGAACCAATTGCCATAACTACATAATCCATAGGAATTTCATAATTACTTTCCTCAATATTTACTGGAGATTCTCTTGTTTCTCCTTCCTTTTTTACTAGCTGAGTTTTGATACATTCTATTTTCTCTACTTTATCTTTTCCTGTAATACTAACAATATTATTTTGGAATAAAAATTTAACTCCTTCTTGTTTTGCATCTTCTATTTCTTTTCTTTCTGCTGGCATTTGCTTTTCTGCTCTACGATAAACCACATATACTTCTTTTGCTCCCATTCGTTTAATAGTTCTTGAGCAGTCCATAGCTACATTTCCACCACCAATTACAGCTACTTTTTTACCTATATAATTAGGATGCATTTCTTTTTCTAAAAGCTCATTTCCTCCATATACACCCGATAGTTCTTCTCCTTCTATTCCCATTTTAGAGGAAATATTGGCTCCAAAACTTAAAAATATTGCATCATATTGCTGATTTAACTCTTCTAAAGTAATTGTTTTTCCTAATTCTTGTTTATATTGTACTTGTATTCCTAATTGCATAATTTTATCAATGACTTTATCTAATATTTTTCTATCTAATCGAAATTCTGGAATACCATGCCTTAATAAGCCACCTAACTTACTATATTTTTCTAGAATGGTTACTTTATATCCCGCTCTTGCTAAAAATGCTGCACAAGTTAGTCCGGCAGGGCCTCCTCCCACTACAGCAACTTTTTTATTAATTGAAGTTATTTTTTCTTTACTAAATGGAAAATTCTTTTCTAAGGCTATATCTCCCACATAAGCTTCTAAGTCTCCTATTTGTGTAGGATGTGCTTTAAATCTACGTACACAGTTTCCTTGACATTGTTGTTCATGTGGACAAATTCTTCCACAAATTGGTTGTAATACAGTTGTTTTGCTTAATATTTGATATGCTTCTTCATATTTTTCCTCTTTGATACAAGCAATAAATGCCGGGATATCATTTCCTAAAGGGCATCCTTGCTGACATGGTTTCGTTTTACAATTTAAACAATATTCTGCTTTTTCTAATACTTCTTTTTCCACTTTTTAACCTCACTTATTTTTGCATTTCATTGTATTATTTTCGTTTTAACTTGTCAATATGACTGACTTATAGTTCTACTAGTTTGTAGAATTTTTAAAAAATTCTTTTACTTGCTTTAAATCTTTCCAAAATTCTATTTTTTTATTTTCATCCCTTAATAATGCTGCAGGATGCCATGTTGGCATATAGTAGATTCCTTTCTTTTCTATCCACTTGCCTCTTGATGATGTTATTCCTAATTCTTTTCCTAATATATTTTTTAGGGCTGTACTTCCTAGCAACACAATTACTTTAGGTTTTACTAATATAACTTGATTTCTTAAATAATCCAAACAGGCTATAGCTTCTTGTTCTTCTGGTACTCGGTTTGCTGGAGGTCTACACTTTACTATATTGGTAATATATACCTCTTCTCTTTTTATCCCTAACGCTTGAAAAGCTTTATTCATTAGTTGTCCAGCTTTTCCAACAAAAGGTAGTCCTTGTGTATCTTCATCTGCACCAGGACCTTCCCCAATAAACATTAAATCTGCCTCTTTATTTCCTTCTCCAAAAACAATATTTTTTCTTTGTTTACACAATTGACATTTTTGGCAATTGTGAATACTTTTTTCTAATTCTTCCCAATTATTGTACATTTTATATTCCTTCTATTTCTTTATTTTAATCCAATTAAAGTAGCATTTCTACCACTATTTTCTTTTGTTGCTCTAAATGAATGAATATGATCTGCATGGCATACTGTACAAATACCGCAATTTTCAATATTTTTTCTTTCAATTCCAGCCTCTAATAGTACTTCTATATTAAGAGATTCTATATCAATATGATATTTTTGCTTTCCTTCTTTTATTTGCGCCTTTTCAATATATTGTAGATTGTGCGGAAAAGTTTGTTTAAATAGTTCTTTTACATCTTCGTCTACTTCAAAATGGCATTTTCCAATACAAGGTCCAATACAACAAATAATATCTTGTACATTACATTTGTATTCTTCTTGCATTAACTGGATAGCTTTTTGTGAAATTTTTTTAATAGTTCCTCTCCATCCAGAGTGTACATTTCCAATTACGTTTTGTACAGGGTCATATAAAATGATTGGTGTACAGTCAGCCTCTCTAGTTGCTATAGTAATTCCTTTTCTATTTGTCACTAATCCGATCAATTTGTCTATAAGTTTCCTGAATATCTTCTACTTTTTTTACAATATCGCTATGTACTTGATTCTTAATCGTTACTAATCCTTTATAGTCTAACCCTAATTCTTGCATAATAAGAGGATAATTTCTTCCATCATTTGCTTGATAATTATTTTCCTTACCTATTAAAGTAAAACAATGTGAAATTTTATTTTCATATTGTAATAATCTTCTAAATTGTAAATATTCTATTTCTCCACTTTTTTGATGAATCACATATTGATTACTTAAGTCCATTTTATCATTTCCCTTCTGTTAATTTAGCTGCTCGAACAACATGTTCTAATAACTGCATAGTAGTAACACTTCCTACCCCTCCCGGTACTGGTGTAATGGCACGTACGTTATCTACTACATTTTGAAAATCAACATCTCCACATAACTCTCCTTCTTTTGTTCTATGAATTCCCACGTCAATAACTACTTGGGTAGGATTTGTATATTCCTTTGTTATTTTCCTTGCTTTCCCCATAGCAACAACTAATATATCTGCTTTTTTGCATATTTCTGCAAGATGATTAGTTTTGCTATGACATATAGTAACTGTGGCATTATGATTTAATAATAGCATTGCCATTGGTTTTCCCACTATTAAACTTCTCCCTACTACTACTATATTCTTCCCTTCACAAGGAATATGATAATATTCTAATATTTTCATACAAGCTTCTGGCGTGCAAGGTACAAATCCCTGCTTTTTCCCTTTATAGATATTAGCCATACTTTCTTTTCCCATAGCATCTACATCTTTTTCAAAGCAAATGGCATCACATAATTCTTCTTCAAATGGTAGAGGTCTTAATAATAAAATTCCATGTATACGGGAATCTTGGTTCCATTTTTGTATTTGCTCTAAAATTTCTTGTTTTGTTGTATTTTCTGAAAAGGTTGCTATCTTCGTTTCTATTCCATATTTTCCACATTTTTTAATCATACTCTTTTCATAGGAAATACTATCTTGTTTTTCTCCTACGCGAAGCATTCCTAAGCATGGATTGATTTGGTTTTGTTTTAACCTTTCTATTTCTTCTAATAATTGTTGTTCCTTATTTTTAGCTACTTCTTTTCCATCTAAAATAATTGCCATATGTTTTCCTACCTTTTTAAATGTTTTTCTATTTCTGGTTCTATTTTTCTTACTTTTTCTTGATTTTTTTCTAGTATTGTATATATTCTTGTATTAAATTGCTCTGCTTTTTCTTGATTTTTCATCAATTTTGTATTGATAAATATATTATAGCTTGCCATTTTCATTGCTGCTTCTGCTAAGGTAATTCCACATGCTGCATCACTTACTACATTTTTTCCTCCCTTTTGTAATAGAAAAATGTTAATGTCAATGGTTTCTTCACACAAATTCATTAGTTCCATAGGTACTTGAATTGCCTGTTCAAGTGCTTCTTCTAAAGCTTTTTCTCTACTTGTTTGCTCTTCTATTGTTTTTTTGGGTAAGCTATAGGCAAAATATAAAGGCATAAAATTATCTGCATCCTTTTGGATACAAAGTAAAAATTTTTCTTGTAATTTTTTTAGCTTACTTTGTTTATTCATCAATTCTTCTTCTATTTCTTGATATTTCTTTTTGCCTATTGTTAAATTTGTTACCATACTTCCTAATGCTGCTGAAATTGCTCCTACTAAAGCTGTAGCTCCTCCACCTCCTGGAGTTGGACTCTTGGATGCTAATGCATCAATAAATTCTTCACATGTTTTTTCTTTCATCTTATAACTCCTTCTTTATTTTATTTAATACCTCTTCTTTTGCTCTATTCGGAATATACTGATAACAATTATTAGCTTGTCCGTTTTTAAAATTACAGATTGTTTTGTATGCACAAAAATCGCAAGGAGTCCTTTTTGTTTTTATATGATACATAGGAGTTAATGATATATCTCCTTTTAGCATTTCTGTTGCAATTTGACGAATTACTTTTAAAGTATATTTTTGTAATGCTTCAAATTGTTCTTTCGTAACTACATTAGACATTTTATTACTGATGTTTCCCTCTTTATCAATATATACTGGTATAACTTGCGATTTTCCTGTTTGCAAAGTCTTATCCATCATCTTGACTATTTTGATATCTGCTAAAATGATGCCATGCATTTTGAAATTTTCTTTTATTTTCATTTCTATTTGTTCTTCTGTCATAGCTTTTTCTGCCTTGATAATTGGCTCAATTAAACTAAAATATAGCACTCCTGCTGGTAACATTTCTTCTATTTTGCAAGTAGCATCTAAATAGGTTAATAATTGTAGTTGTACCCCTGCATATATTTCATTAAAATCTAAATCTTTAATAGACGATTTATAGTCAATAATTCGTATATATTTTTCTTCTTTTTCTCCTGATATTGTTGCTAAATCAACTCGATCTATTTTTCCTATTAATTCTACCTTTTTACCATTTTCTAAAGAAATTTGTATAGGCTCATATTGCTTTCCTTTTTTAAACTCTAGTTCACTAGCATATATTTCAAAATCACTATTTTGTAGACTTTGTAGAATATATTGCATAGATTTGATTAATAATTTTTCTAAACGAATTACTAATACTGTATATTTTTTACTACTATTAAATATATAATTTTTCTTAAATTGTAATTCTTCTTGAATAATTTGATGTATGTATTTTTCTAATTCTTCTTGCGTAATATTTTTTACTGAAATACCCTCTTCCTCAATAAGTGAAAAGAATTTTTCAATGACTTCATGCATAAAGTTTCCTGTATCTATAGGTTGTACTCGAAAATTATTCTTTTCGGATAGACGAAGACCATATTTTAGAAAAAAGGAATATGGGCATTCTCTATATTGCTCTAATTTGGATACACTCGTTTGCATTGTATTTCCATATAGGTGCTCTACATTTTCTTTTGTTAAATTGTGCGGTATATTGGTATATGTTAGGGCTTCTAGTGCATTTTGTAATTTCTGCTGCCATTGTGGTTCTTGTTTAAAATATTTATATACTTCATACCATATACTAGGCATTTCACCTTCTTCTTGTAAAATTCTTATATTATCTATTAATTCTTCAAAAGTAACTCTTTCATTTAATAATAGGTATTGTTTCTGTATCATATCGCTTTCTTCTTGTAAGTTGGGAAATAGTTTTTTCATTTTGGTAATAAAAAGTGACGGTCTTAAAGTCCCCCCCTCTATGTTACTCGAAGGATAAGATAAATATAGCTCTTCTTCTGCTGTTGTAAAAGCCTTATATATATTAAAATTAGATTCATATAGTTGCTCTGTTGTTCCTTTTGCTAACTCTATCCCTTTTTGTTTGAAAACCTCTCTATCTTGATTATTAAAAAAACCTTCATTTTTATGTACTTCTGGAAATATACCATCATTTAATCCTACTATAAAAATAGCTCTCATTTTATGACTTCTTGTTCTATCAATATCTCCTACAATTACTTCATCTTGTGTTGCTGGTATTTTTCCTAATCCTGTATCGTTTAATCCAACTTTTAATAATTGTATATATTTTTCAAAAGTAATACGTTCTTTTCCGAAAATCATAACCATTTCATCAAATATTTGCATTATCAAATTCCAAGCAGTTTCATAGTCATTGGCAATTTCTAAGTTTCCTTTTTCTTCTTGCTTTTTTCTCTTTTCTTCTAATATTTCAGGAATATTTTGCTTTAATAAAAATTGATACATATTTCTCGTGATTTGCTCTACTGTTTTGATTCCTGCTAAATTTTGTTTTAATTCATATAACGGTTCTACAATTTGTTTTCGTACATTTTGTATTCTTTCTATTTTTTCTTGATTTTCTTCATTAATCTCTTCAAAATTCCAATCGCCTTGTATCCATTTATTTCCTTTAATTCCCCATTTTATGCAAAAGTTTTCTAAAATATAGATATCTTCACTATCTATATTTTCTAAAAATCCCGTTTTTATATAGTGAAACATACTTTCATAAGACCAGTTTTTGGAGAAAATTTCTAAAATGGATAAGATATATTTTAATAAACTATTTTGGCTTACATCTTTTTTTTCATCAATAAAAGTTGCAATTCCATATGTTTGCAAAATAACTTTACACAAATTTCCATAGCATTCTAAATCTTTTGTGATGATTCCTATATCTTGAAAAGCATATTTCTTTTCTTTTACTAAAAAAGTAATTTGTTTAGCGACTTGCTCTATTTCTGTATAAGGGTTAGATGCTAAAAATAAGTGAAGATGTTCAGGCTTTTGATTATATTTTTCTGCTGGAATATGATATAGATTTTTTTCTATATGCTCTAATTCTTTATTTTTTAATCTATAACATTGCGTTAGAAATATTGTTTTTTCTAACGCTACATTTTGTTTTTTGGCTAAAAATAATAGTTTATCTGCTGTTTGTTTATTGCTATAAAATATGTCTGTATCTCGGTTTGTCATCATGTCTAAATTATCTGTTGTGATAGTAATAGAGACTTGTTTGCTCATAATAAGTAATTGTTCTATAATGTTATATTCTTGTTTAGTGAATCCTACAAATTCATCTAGATATATATCTACATCTTGAAACATTTGTGAATGTGGCAAACGCTCTACAAGTAGTGTTAAGTCATCGTTTTCATCTATATAGTTGTTTTGTAGTTTTCCTTCATATTTTTGATAGATATATACAATATCTGCTATTTTTGCTTTTCTATAAGGATCTTCCTCTTCTTCATAGCATTTGTTCAGCATCTCTATTGTTACATGGTGTTTTTTTAATTCGGTTAATTCTTTATCTAGTATTTCTATATTTTTTTCTGTTTTACCTAAAAATTTTAACTTTTCTTTATTCTCTGCTAAAATTTGATATAACAGCATGGCTTTCCCAGAAGAAGATAATGCTATTTTAGTTTTTCCTCCTACTTCTGTTGCAATTCTATATGCCATACGTTTAAAAGTTAGTACTTCTGCTTTTGTTACTGATTTTTCAGATAATTCTGCTAGTAGCTTTTTTTCTGTTGTCAAAGAGAATTGTTCTGGAGTAATAATGTATATTTTTTTTGTTTGATTTTGCTTTATTTTTTGTGCAATTTCTTGAAAACAAAACTCACTTTTTCCAGTTCCAGCTCTTCCACAAATTAATCGTAAGCTCATTTCTAACTCCTTTTTTTCTCATTTTTATGTACAATATTGTATACTAAAATTTAAAAAATAGCAAGTTTATTTCTTGCTATGATTTCTTGTTTATGTACCTAATTTTATTATAGTTTCTAAGAAGTTTCTCTTTTCCAATAAAATAAATATTGTTGTGCAAGTCCCGCAAAGTTTCCAAATTTTTCATGTGCAACCTTTTCAATTTGTTTTTGTTTTACTTGGTTTTCTTCTTTTTCATGAATATATAATTCATTCATTACACGTCTTACCCATACATCTATAGGAAATGCTTCTAATCTTTTTAATGTTGAAAATAGCAAAATACAATCTGCTACTTTTGGGCCTACACCTGATAGGGTTAATAGGGTTTCCCTTATTTTAGTATAATCTGTTTCTTGCTTTACTTGATCCAAATCTACTTTTTTATGGATAACTGCCTGCGTTGTTTCATAAAGCCTAATGTCACGAAATCCTAAGCCTAATTTTCTAAAATCTTCTACTGTACAATGTTGTAATTCTTCTGGTGTAGGGAAAGTATAGTATATGTTATTTTTATATAAAATTGGCTTACCATATTGTTTTGCTAACCTTTCAATAATTCCTTTAATACGAGGGATGTTGTTATTAGCAGATATAATAAAGGATATAATTGTTTCCCATAAATCTTGATTTAAAATACGTATTCCTCTTCCATAAGCAATGCTTTTTTTCATATTGTCATCTATGGTAGATAACTTTTCTTGTATTGTTTCATAATCACGTTCTAAATCAAAATACTTTGTTACTATATCTTGTATGTCTCCTTCACATATTCCTTGAAAAGTAATCGTATCTTTTTGCTGAATTACTTCTAAAACATTGTTTGCAAATATTCCTATATAGCTATTTTCTGTATGTTTATTCCACCTAAAACACTGACCACATTCAAAGATATCTTTTATATTAAATGTTGGTATTGCTTTTATTACATATTGTTGTTCTTTCATTGTTTCTTCCTC
>CALWZX010000031.1 GCA_944386125.1 uncultured Clostridia bacterium
AAAAATTTGACAAAAAAATTAAGCATTTCCAATGCTTATATCAATTTTTTATTTAATTAACTGTCAAATTCCCGAGCCTATTGACATATGGTTCATCAGTAGCATATAATCAAGATGTATTAAAAGAAACAAGTACAAAATATACAATGGTATATCCATATGATAGCAGTGTAGATAATAGTACAAAAACAGATAATGAAGAAAACTTAAATGCAGCAAGTAACGCCAACTATGCAAAAAATACAAAGATATACGGAGATGCGATAAGAGAGACATCAACGGATGGAACCGGTACTAGTTCATGGCAAGATAACTACTCGACCTTTGCCGGCTTGTACTATCCGTTCGTGGTACGCGGAGGCAGTTTATGGTATGGCTCACACGCGGGTAGGTTCTCTTTCGTTCGTAGTAGTGGCAATAACGTTTTCGCTGATGGGTTCCGTCCGGTGGTCGTGCCCGTGTCTTAGCACTTTGATATGCCTAGAATTCTAAAATTATGTAAACAAAGAAAATATTTGCCACCAGTTCTTAAGAAGAGGGCTGGTGGCAAAAATCGTAATATTAATTATTTTGGCAGCTGTAAGCATTAACATGGTATTAGGAGACCAAGGAATATTTAAGAAAGCACAGGAAGGTGCAAATGCTATGTACGAAGCAGAAGTTAATACCCAAGCTTCATTTAATAGCATCACAGATGAAATGGATAAAATAATTAGTGGACAAGGAGGAGTGACTCAACCAGAAGAAAAGAGTGAAATAGAACAAGCAAAAGAAAGTGGAAAGGAATTTGATACAAACACGCCATTAGAAGATGAACATGGAAATGTAGTACAAATACCAGAAGGTTTTAAAATAGCAGAAGATTCAGGAGATACTGTGCAACAAGGAATTGTAATAGAAGATGTAAGTGCATCAGGAGATGTAGCAGTACAAGGAAGTCAATTTGTATGGATACCTGTAGGAATATTTACAAAAGATGATGGAACATCAAGTGAAGAAATTATCTTAGGAAGGTATACTTTTGGAGATTCGGCATCGAATGGAGAACCAAATTTGGTACAAGCAGCATATACAGAAAGTGAACCAGAAAATTATAAAAAAAATGGAAAGACAGAACAAATTCCAATTGATAATGAATTCTATTATGTAGAATTATTAGAATCACGAGAAGGAAATTTGAGTTATGAAACAGATGGTTTGAATGCAACAGCAAAAGATTTGGCAGGATTTATAAATAGTGTAAAAACAAATGGAGGATATTATATAGCAAGATATGAAGCAAGTTTTGCAAGTGGAGATAATATAAATAACTATAAGGCGGCAAGTAAAGAATCAATAAAATTTTCAGAAGATAATATGAATTATACAGAAGGAACGTTATGGAACTACATTACACAATTAGATGCTTCAAAAGTAGCACAAAATAGTTATAGTAAAGTTAACAGTAGTGTAGAAAGTGATTTAATAAATAGTTATGCATATGATACAGCAATAGTATATATACAAACAAAAAATGAAAATTATGCTAATAAAACAACAGTAAATTCAGAGTTGTCGAATACAGGAAAAACAAAAGATGAGGTGTGTAAGATACATGATATGGCATCTAATTTGTATGAGTGGACAACAGAATATACAAATTATATTTATACAAATCTTGGATTTCCTTGCACAGGAAGGGGAGGTATTTATAATGATAGTAATCTCTACGCTGCTCGAAGAGGTTATAATCAAGCTACTGATAGCTTTGAAGATGTTCGGTTTTAGATTTATACTATACATGTAATTATAAAAAATGTAGAAAAATTCCGTGAATAAAATAGCAGAAAAAATGTAACGACTAAAGTTATCTAATATTTTCTAGAATGTCTATAAAGCAACAAAAAGTCACACATTTTGTTGTGTGACTTTTAACATATATAAAACTAAGGTGTAACATATACCGTTTTATTATGTGTATAGATAACCATACCAGGTTTACTTCCAGAAGGCTTTTTTACATACTTGACAAAACAATAATCTACAGGGACATTAGAAGAATTTTTAGCTTTACTATGATTTGCTACAATTTTTGCACAAGCAATAATTGTATCTTGAGTAACTTTTTCAGAAGAACCATTACATTTTAAAATTCCGTGGCTACCGTGAAAATCTTTAGTATGAAACCATAAATCTTCATTTCTTCCTACTTTAGTAGATAAGTAATCATTTTGTTTATTATTTTTGCCAACTAAAAAAGTAAAACCATCAATACAATAGGTAAGAGGCTCTATAGTAGGAGAAGTTTTCTTTGGAGCTACTTTTTTTACTTTAGATTGACTAACTGTTTTTAATCCAGAAGGATTTTCACCGATTTTTAAAACATGATTTTCTGTAATTTCTTCATATATTTCATCAATATCTTGAAGTGTTTGTGCATTTTCTAATTCAAATATAATACTTTGTAAATAATCTAATAGTAAAGAAAATTCTTGTTTTTGTTTTGCAACAATTTCACGTGTATTTTTTAATTTATGATATTTTTTAAAGTAATTTTTGGCATTATCAGCAGGTGACATAGTAGTATTTAAAGGAATAGTTATAGGTGTATTTTCTTCATAAAAGTTGTTTAATGTAATGGAATCTTTTCGATAATCAGAAGAAATTTGGTATAAATTAGCGGTAAGTAATTCTCCATAAATACGAAAAATATCCATTTCTTCACATTCTTTTTGCTTTTCTTGTATTACTTGTAATTTTTTAGTAATACGATTTAAATTAGCAAGAACTAATTTTAACAAATTATTGCGATAAGAAGAAAGTAAGGCAAGTTCTTCTTTTGCTGCGTAAAATTGATCTAAAAACTCACTAGCAGTTTCAGCACTTTGTCCATATTCTACTGTATAATCTTTTTCGTAAATAGTAAATCTAGTACAATCAGCTAAATGATTATAAATTTGCAAAATAGATGTATATAAATGAGGAAGAGAGGCATCTTTTGCAAGATTCTCTAATTGATACTTAATAAAAGTAGTACTAATACCAGTATATAAAGAGCTAATTATTTTATCAATAGGTTGTTTTTGATGTATGACATCTTCCATAAATTCAGATTGACTAACACTTAAAATATCTTTTTTTACATTTTCAACAGGAAGATAAGGGTGTGCAGGTAAAATTTCTCTACTTGTTTCTGAAGAGGAAAAATGTTTAAAGCTATCAATAATAATTCCTTTCTCATTGGTTAGAACTACATTGCTATATTTTCCCATTAATTCTATGATTAGTTTTTTATAAGTCACATCATTTAATTCATTATATCCTTGTAAATCAATGGTTACCACTCTATCTAATCCTTCAGAAGAAATATTTTTTATGACATATCCTATTAGATGTTTTCGTAATACCATACAAAAATGCAGAGGGGTCATAGGGTTAGGTTTAGAAATGTGGGTTAAATGCATACGATAATACGAAGAGGAAATATTAATTAACAAAGTTTCATTTTTTCCTTTAGTATAAACAGAAAGAAGAATTTCATTTCTGCTAGGAATAAAAACTTTATTGATTTTTCCTCCAACAATTGTATTTTGTAATTCAGTAATAATTTTTTTAGTAGTGATTCCATCAAATGGCATAATATACGCTCCTTTTTAAATAATCTATTTCATTATAACGAGGTTTAAGGAGATATGTCAAGATAATTTATGTAATAAACATGTAACCAAAAAGTAATAGAATTAACCAAAAGAATAACATATAATATAAATTGTATAAAAGAAGTAAAAAAGAGAAAGATAAAAGAAAAAGGAGAGTTATAAATATGTACCAAGTAAAAAAAGAAAAAGCAATAACTTTAATAGCTTTGGTGGTAACCCTTGTAATTTTAATCATTTTGGCGGCAGTTAGTATGGCTATGGTATTAGGAAATCAAGGAATATTTAAGAAAGCTGGGGAGGGAGCAAATTCTATGCATGATGCAGAAATGAATACCCAAGTAGCATTTAATAGCATCACAGATGAAATAGAACAAGTATTGCAAGGGGATAACAGTGAATCAGAAATAAAAGAAGAAAAACCAAATAGCCCAGAACAAATAGACGGAATGACACCAATTAAATTTACAGAACCAACTGATACTGAAATGGGAAGTTACCAAGAAACTAATTGGGATGATAATACTTGGTATGACTATAGCCAAAGTAAATGGGCAAATACAAAAAGTGAAGATGGAAGTATGTGGGTATGGATACCAAGGTATGCATATAAAATAACGTATAATAATTCAGAAGATAAATCACAAGGTGGAACGATAGAAGTTAAATTTCTAGAAGGCACATCAGATAATTATTATGAAAACGGAGAACTAAAAACAGCCAAAAGACAGAAAAATATAGACGAAACAGTAGATACAACGAGTGATTACTATGTACATCCAGCATTTACTAATGAAACAAGCATAGGCTTTGCTAACGGAGGATGGGATAGTGAACTTACAGGAATGTATGTGGCCAAATTTGAAGCAGGATTTCCAGAAGGAAATAACGATACACCTAGTGTAAAAAGTTCACAAAGTTATACACAAACAGATGCATATATAAGAGGAGTAGAAACAGGAACAACAGAAGACTCAATACAAGATGCCAGAAACTGGTTAGATGGAATTTATGGAGAGAGTCTGCCAAAAATTAGTTACCCTGTATTCCAACCACTAACATATAGTATGAACTATACTAATGTAAACGATGCATATAACATAAGCAAAGCAATGAATGAAAGTGGAAATATATATGGATTTACTACTAGTACGTCAGATACGCATTTAATCAAAAGCAGTGAATGGGGAATGATAAGCTATTTAAGTTATAGTAAATATGGAACAAATGGACAAGATATAGCAGTAAATAATGCCAATTTAAATAGCGGAGGACAAGCAAGAACAGAAGCAAAAGGAAAAAATGGAGTAGATAGTGCATATGGAATAACCGGAATGACTGGAGGAACAACAGATGGAACAGAAACGGTAGTTAAAATAGAAGAAATTAAAGCTTTAAGTGGAAATATTCCAACAGCCACAGGAAGTATGTATGCATGGAATCAAAAAGGAGGAGTTAGTGCCTCAAGTACAAGAAATATGACAGGAGTATATGATTTATCAGGAGAAGAATGGGAAAGAACAGCGTCATATGTAGCCAATGGTCATGATAATTTACTAACATATGGAGCATCAGTAGCATATAGTGCAAATGCATTAAAATCAGTAAGTACAAAATATACCATGGTATATCCATATGATAGTAGTGTAGATAATAGTACAAAACAAGATACAGAAGAAAACTTAAATACAGCTAATAATGCTAATTATGCAAAAAATATAAAGATATATGGAGATGCAATAAGAGAAATATCTACAGTAGGAACAGGCATTAGCTCTTGGACAGATGATTCTTCATATTTTGCAGGTTTGTATGGACCATTCGTAATTAGGGGAGGTGGCTTTTGGGCTTCTACACATGCAGGCAGGTTCTATTTTGATCGAACTCATGGCACTAGCAATTTCCATCATGGTTTCCGCTCAGTGATAGTACCCATGTCTTAATATTTAGCATTTAAATATGCTTAGAAAATAAAACTCTAATAACTAAATAAAGTTACTAGAGTTTTATTTTTTCCAAAAACAAATATGGCATTTCTTAAATTTGTATGATATACTATAAACCATAAAACAATGAAAGGAAGTTATATGCAAAAAGTAGGATTAATTGTAGGAAATACTTCAAACTTATATGAAGTAGAATGTGAAGGAAAAATCTATATGTGTACTGCTAGAGGAAAATTCAAACAAGAAGAAATCGTACCTGTAGCAGGAGATAAAGTAGTTATAGAAATCACAGAAGAAGAAAAACAAGAAGGTGTCATTACTAGTATAAAGCCAAGAAAAAATTATTGTAAAAGACCAAAAATGGCAAATATAACGCAAATTATGTTTGTAGTTTCTTTAAAAATGCCAAAACCAGATTTACTTCTTCTAGATAAGCAACTATGTTTTGCAGAATGGTTAGGAATAAAACCTATTATTATTTTAAATAAAATTGATTTAGAACAAGAAAAAAATATTGAATATATAGAAAATATCTACAAAAATATAGGGTATACTGTTATAAAAACAAATGCCAAAAACATAGAGCAAGAAACTTTGCATATAATAAAAGAAAGCTTAAAAAAACATATTACAGCATTTTCAGGTAATTCAGGAGTGGGAAAATCTACTTTGATTAATGATATTTTTAAATCTGAACTTACTAAAGAAGGAAATATCAGTCAAAAAAATAAGAAGGGTAAAAATACAACGACAAAAGTAAAATTATACAAACTAGAGGAAACGGCATATATAGCAGATACACCAGGATTTTCAACATTTGACATAACAGAAATAGAAAAAGAAGAAATATGTCATTATTTTAAAGAATTTCGAGAATATTTAGCAGATTGTAAATATATAGGGTGTAGCCATATAAAAGAACAAGAATGTGGAATAAAAAAGGCTTTAGAAGAGGGAAAAATAGCAAAGTCTCGTTATGAAAATTATTGTAAGATCTATGAAGAACTAAAAGAAAAAGAAGAAAATAAATGGTAAGGAGGATTCTATGATAGAAGTTGCAACATCGTTATTAAATGTAAAGGAAGAAGAGGTTATTAGAAAAATATATGACTTAGAAGTTGCAGGAACAGATTATTTTCATATAGATGTAATGGATGGAAAATTTGTAAAGCAAGATACTTCTGAAACAATGAGAAAATATGCAGAATATGTAAAAAGTGTAAGTAACACTCCAATGGAAGTACATCTTATGGTGGAAGATGTGGAAAATTACATAAAAAGTTATTTGGCGTTAGAACCATATATGATTATTTTTCATTATGAAGCAGCAAAAACAGATGCAGAACGTATTAAATGGTTACATTTATTACAAGAAAGTAATTGCAAAATAGGCATGAGCATAAAACCAAATACACAAGTAGGTAAATTGTATGAATTTTTGCCATATCTTCATAGAGTACTAATTATGACTGTAGAGCCAGGAGAAGGTGGGCAAGAATTAATTCCTGAAACAATAAAAAAAATACAAGAATTAAATACATTTACTTATGAAAATGGAATAGATATTGATATAGAGGTAGATGGAGGCATTAATGATAAAACAGCACAAAATGTTATTGATGCAGGAGCAAATATATTAGTATCAGGTAGTTATATTCTAAATCATGGGGATATGAAAGAAGCAATAAAAATATTAAAAAGGAAGTAAAAAATATGACAAAAAAACAAGCAACACAAATTGTAGAAGAATTAATTAAAATGTATCCAGATGCCAAATGCAGTTTAGATTTTAATAATGAATTTGAATTACTAGTAGCAGTAATATTATCAGCACAATGTACAGATGAAAGAGTAAATAAAACAACACCAACTATATTTAAAACATGTCATACTCCAGAAGAGTTTGCAAATATTGACATAAAAAAATTAGAAGAACTTTTGCATCCTTGTGGATTCTATCATAATAAAGCAAAAAATATTAAGGCAATGGCCAAAATATTAGTTGAAAAATATCAAGGAAAAGTTCCTAATACGATGGAAGAATTACAAGCATTACCAGGAGTAGGAAGAAAAACAGCTAATGTTGTTATGTTAGAAGCTTTTCACAATCCACAAGGAATTGCTGTAGACACACATTGCAAACGAATTGCGAATAGAATAGGATTTTCAAAAGAGTCGGAACCAGAAAAAATTGAACAAGATTTATTACGATTAATACCAAAAGAATATTATCAAGAAGTAAATCATATTTTTATATGGCATGGAAGAAATATATGTACAGCGAGAAATCCAAGATGTGAAGAGTGTAAGTTAAAAGGAGAATGCAAATATTATCAAGAACAAGAATAAAAATAAGAAAAACAATTATAATAGTAAATAAGAGGTGATAGAAATGACTAACATTAATTGTTCAGCAAATTGTAAATATCAATATGATGGAAAATGTATGTTAGAAAAAGTAAGTAAACAAAAAAATTCTACACCAAAAGAACGGATGTGCATATTTTGTAGAATCAAACTAAAAATAGTTTGATTCTTATATTTTTAAGAACAAGCTTATCGAAATTTCTTGACAAATGGTAAGCATATTGATAATATAAATGTGTAAAAATAAGAGGAGGAAGTAATGCTAGTTTATCCAAAAAAATATTTTGAAAAAATTTCAGATATTACCTATGAATTTTTAAAAGAAAATCACATTCAAGCATTAATATTAGATGTAGATAATACTCTTATGGATTTAGACAAAAATATACCAAAAGAGACAATTGAGTGGTGTGAGGATATAAAGAAAAAAGGGATTATCTGTTGTATTCTTTCTAATAGCAACAAAAAACAAAAAGTAGAAATGGTGGCAAAAACTTTAGAACTTCCTTTTTTCTATTTTGGAGCAAAACCTTTAAAAAGGGGATTTAAAAAGGCAATACAAGAAATTCAAAGAGAAAATAAACAAATTACTAATAAAAATATTGCAGCAGTAGGAGATCAAATATTTACGGATATTATAGGGGCAAATCGCTTACACTTATATCCAATTCTGTTAAAACCAATAGCAGAAAAAGATATATGGATAACTAAGTTAAAACGACCTTTGGAAAAATATTTAATAAAAAAATGGAGAGCAAAAGAAAAGAAAGGAAAGTAACATATGTTTATCAATGAAATCAACATTATATATTATATATTAGTAGGATTATTAGGAATAGTAGCAGGACAATGCATTGATTGGTGTAATATACGTTTACCAGAATATAAAAAAGTTATCTGCAAAGAGTTTTTTTCACAGTATTTAAAAAGTACAAAGCCAAAATATATTTTATGGTTTGTCATGGCAATTATCTACATAACGTTACTTGCTACTATTGGATGGGGTAATAGTATATTATCAAAACTAGAATTAATTAAGTATATGTTATTAAGTCCTATGATGATTAGTGCTTTGATGATTGACTGGAAATTGCAAATTATACCAAACCGCTTAAATTTAACTATGTTTGAAGTAGGCTTAGGAATAACAGTTATTCAAGGAATATTTAATATCAATGTAGCTATTAATATGTTATTAGGTTCATTAGTTGGTGCAGGTATATTTTTCTTAATAACCGTAATTGGAGGATTCATAGCAGGAAAAGAAGCCATGGGGTTTGGCGATGTCAAATTAATGGGAGCCTTAGGTCTATATTTTGGCTGGGTAAATATGATTATGATTTCTCTCATTGCCTTCTTATTAGGTGCAATTATTAGTATTATTTTATTAATCTCTAAAATTAGAAAAACAAATGAGTATATTCCGTTTGGTCCATTTATAGTTGTTGCAGCATTTATTGTAATGATAGTACCAAGTTCTATGTTAATGTATGCATTATTTAAAATATTTACATTAGGAATGTATAAAGGATAATCCATGTTGTAAGGTGGGAGTAGTTATGAACGTAAATATTAAATGGTTAAGAGAAAAAATGAAAATGCTAGATTTAGATGGAATGATTATATCCAATCCTAATAATATTAGGTATTTAACAGGAATCATAGCAGAAGGAATATTGCTAATTACAAGAAAAGAAAATATTTATTTAACAGATGCAAGATATATAGAAGAGGTAAATAGTACTCTCACAATTGATGATGAAATTATTGTGCATGAATTTAAAGACTTTACTACAGATGAATACGAAAACTTTTTCTTATTTTGTGAAAATGTAGGTTTTGAAGAAAACTATATGACTTATGCACAATATAAAGAATGTATGCACCGTTATAAAATTAATAATATGCAGGAAACAGAAGGCATTATTGAAAAACAAAGAATGATAAAAGATGAAGAGGAAATTGCTAAAATAACGAGAGCTTGTGAAATTACAGATAACTGTTTTGAACATTTATGCCAGTTTATCAAAATTGGACAAACAGAAAAAGAAATCGCTTTAGAAATAGAAAGGTATTTTAAATTAAATGGTGCAGAAGATTTAGCATTTCCATCTATTGTAGCTTCCGGTAAAAACTCATCAAAACCACATGCAATACCAACAGACAAAAAAATAGAATTAGGAGATGCAATTACTATAGATTTTGGTTGCAAATATGAGGGATATTGTTCTGATATGACAAGAACTGTTTTTGCAGGTTATATACCAGAAAGAATAAGAGAAGTGTATGATTTAGTATTACATAATCAAAAAGAAACGCAAATGGCAATGAAAGATGGTGCAAATGCAAAAGTACTTACTAAATTAGTAAAAAATGATTTTGAACTACATGGCTATGATTTAATTCATGCATTAGGGCATGGACTAGGATTAGATATTCATGAATATCCATTTATTTCTAATCAAGATTTTTATTTAAAAGAAAAAATGGTAGTTACTAATGAACCAGGAATATATATTCCAGAAAATTTTGGAGTAAGAATAGAAGATACTGTATTAATTTCAAAAAATGGATGTATAAATTTAACGAAATCGGATAAAAATTATATTATAGTAGATAAAATACAAAAATAGAAAAATAAAGAATAAATAGTAAACATAAAAAAAGTTGCATAAGTATTGATTTTTAGGGAATTATATGGTATGATATTAGACGATTCAAAAATTGAAAAAAGAGAAAGGGGTTATAAAAATGGCAGAAGTATATATGGCAGGAGATTTTAGAAATGGAACAACATTTGAAATGGAAGGAAATGTATATAAAGTAGTAGAATTTCAACACGTAAAACCAGGAAAGGGTTCAGCTTTTGTTAGAACAAAATTAAAAAATGTAATTACAGGAGCTGTTTTGGAAAAAACATTTAACCCAACAGAAAAATTTCCAGGAGCAGAAATAGAAAAAAGAGAAATGCAATACTTGTATGCAGATGGAGATTTATATTATTTCATGGATAATGAGACATATGAGCAAATGCCTTTAAATAAAGAACAAATTGGAGATGCATTAAAATTTATTAAAGAAAATATGAATGTAAAAATACTTTCTTATAAAGGAAATGTATTTTCAGTAGAACCTCCAATGTTTGTTGAATTAGAAGTTACATATACAGAACCAGGATTTAGTGGAAATACAACCACAACATCTGGAAAACCAGCAACATTAGAAAATGGATATGAAGTATCAGTTCCTTTATTTGTTAACATTGGTGATACCATTAGAATTGACACAAGAACTGGAGAGTATATGGAAAGAGTTTAAATTTGGTTAAAAATGGAGGAAATTATGGCTGATTTAGGTGAAAGATATCAAAAGATTCTATCAGAAATAAAAAATAGTATAAGTAAGCCAGAAGAAGCAAAAGTTGTAGAAGAAAAAGTTTCTGAAATATCTATGATGTATATAGGTATTATTGATAAAATTACTAATACATCAGATAGCAAAATGAATCAATTAGAAAATAGGATTAAGCAAATGGAAGAACAAATAAGAAAAGTAAGTTCTGAACTTCATGAAATTACATCAGATATTTATGAAGAAGATGATTTTGACTTTGAAATTGTTTGTCCATATTGTAATCATCAATTTGTAGTTGATTTGGAAGAAGATAATTTTAAAGAAGTACAATGTCCAGAATGTCATAACATCATTGAATTGGATTGGAATGATGAAGAAAATTGTTCTCATCATTGTCAAACTTGCGAAGGTTGTGGAGAGCAAGAAGATGATGACAACAATGAAGAGCAAAATGATGAAAATGAAGATATGTAAAATGAATAGATTTCTAAATTAGGGTATAGAAACATATACTTTTAATAAGGAAATCTATTCTTTTTTTCAAAAATACTTGCATATATAAAAAGAATATGGTAAGATTATACATGTCGTAAGAATAAATAGGGGTATAGTGTTAATGGTAGCACATCGGTCTCCAAAACCGCCTGTGTGGGTTCGAATCCTACTACCCCTGCCACATAAAGCAGAGTAAAAACGGGCATATATAGTTCGTTTTTATTTTATATATAATACTATACTAACTATAAAAAGAGGATTTAAAATGGACAAGTTAAAAGAACTAATTGAAAAAGTATGCACAAGAGAAGTAATTTTATATATTGTTTTTGGAGTATTAACTACATTGGTTAATATAGTGGTTTCTTATATAGGTAATGAATTTTTACATATAGAAGGAAATATTGCAAGCACAATAGGAATTATTGCATCCATATTATTTGCCTATGTAACTAACCGAAAAATGGTGTTTAACTCAAATGCAAAAGGGTTTCAAGCACGTTTTATAGAATTTGGAAAATTTATTTTGGGAAGAGCTTTCACAATGGTAATAGAAATGCTTGGGTTCTATTTACTATATACCGTCTGTGCTATGCAAATGTTAATAGCAAAATGTATCATAACTGTTATTGTTATTATATTAAACTTTTTTATTAGTAAATTCTTTGCTTTTAAGCAAAAATAATATGGGGCTACTAGAATATAGGAGGAATGATTCTTATGTCTAGGGCTTTTTTTCAACCCTTTTATCATTTTTTCATCTTATTAACAATGTTCATATTTATGATTTGTATCTTTTTTACTCCTATTTTTATAGGAAAATATGAAATTCATTTTATTTCTCCCAACAAGCTAACAATAAGTAGTCAAGGTTTTGCTTGGCCTACACCAGGGTACACTACTATTACTTCTTATTATGGAAAAAGAATTTCACCAACTGCAGGAGCGAGTAATTTTCATAAAGGCATTGATATAGGAGCACCGGAAGGCAGTCTTATGATTGCCATTATAGATGGACTAATAACATTTACAGGTTTTTTAGGAGGAGGTGGTTATACCATTACTTTAACACATGAAAATATGAAAATTACGTATTGCCATGTTTCACCAAACTATATAGTAAAAGAAGGAGACTATGTTAAACAAGGACAAATTATAGCTAAAGTAGGTCCAAAATATGTAGAGGGAGTAGTAGGAAATCAATATACAGACGAAACGGGAAGACCTACTAATGGAGCAACTACAGGTCCTCATTTACATTTAGGAATTCGTATTGATGAAAATTATGTAGATCCTTTATCTTTATACTTGACATACGAACAATAGTTTGATATAATCTGCAAAAAGGAAGAGGAGATTATATGGAAAGGCAGATTTTGCATATAGATGTAAATAATGCATTTTTATCATGGACAGCCGTTGAAAAGTTAAAACAAGGAGAAAAGCTAGATATTAGAACAATTCCTGCTATTATAGGAGGAGATGAAGAAAAAAGGAAGGGCATTGTTTTGGCTAAAAGCAATGTTGCTAAACAATTTGAAATTCAAACAGGAGAGCCGATATATTTTGCTAGAAAAAAGTGTCCGCAAATACAAATTTATGCAAGTGATTTTACCATATATAAAAAATATTCTCGTGCCATGCATCAAATTTTTTTAGAATACACTCCTAAAATAGAGCAGTTTTCTATAGATGAATGTTTTTTAGATGTAACAAATTATCTTCCAAAAGGGAAGAATTTATTACAAATAGCCTATGAAATCAATCAAAGAATTTATCAAGAATTAGGTTTTACGGTAAATGTAGGTGTGGCACATAATAAACTATTAGCAAAAATGGCTTCAGACTTTGAAAAGCCAAATAAAGTACATACTTTATACGAAGAAGAAATCCCAGAAAAAATGTGGAAATTACCTATAGGAGAATTATTTATGGTAGGAAGAAGAAGTATTCCTAAATTGCAAAAAATGGGTATAAGAACTATAGGAGATTTAGCCCATAGCTCGCAACAACAAATGATAAGAACTTTTGGTAAATATGGGAAAATGATATGGGAATATGCTAATGGAATTGATTTATCAGAAGTAAAATATGAAAAAGAAGAGCCAAAATGTATAGGAAATTCCATTACTTTACCGCAGGATTATATAGATATAGAAAAATTAGAGGAAATTTTACTTATGCTAGTTGAACAAGTAACGTATAGACTACGTAGATACAAACTAAAAGCAAAAGTAGTGAATGTTCAGATTAAAACAAACGATTTCAAAACTTTTTCTCATCAGCGAAAATTACAAGAATATACCAATAGTACAAAATATGTATATCAAGAGGCAAAAAAGCTATTACACGATTTAAAAATTAACAAACCAGTTCGATTAATAGGAATTAGAGTCGATGATTTATCTAAAGGAGAAAACATGCAAATTTCATTATTTGCACCTCAAACCAAAGATAGTCAAAAACAAGAGAAAATCGACAAAATAATTGATACATTAAAAACTAAATATGGCTATGAAACAATTAAAAGAGCAGGAGATATGAATGTAAAAGGTTTAACAGATATAAAGAAGCTAAAAGATTAAATAATCTTATATAATAGAAAGGAAGATGAATTGAAACAAGTACAAATATATAATCAAAAATTATATGAATTAAATTTACAAGATGAATATTATCCAAAACGATTACAACAAATATATAAGCCACCTAAAAAAATATATGCTATAGGAAATATAACTATATTAAATCAAAAGATTGTTGCTATGGTAGGATGTAGAAAAAACACAGACTATGGAAAAAATGTTGCATTGCAGTTTTCTTACGCATTATCTCAAGAGGGAGTAATTATTGTTAGTGGATTAGCGAAAGGTATAGATAGTTATGCGCATTTAGGTGCTATTTATGCAAAAGCTCCAACAATTGCGATTTTAGGAAGTGGACTAGATATTATCTATCCAAAGGAAAATACTAAGTTATATGAACAAATTTTACAATATGGTGGGTGTATTATTTCAGAATATCCATTACATACAAAACCAGCAAAATTACATTTCCCAGAAAGAAATCGATTAATTAGTGGAATTGCAGAAGGCATTATTGTAGTAGAAGCACAAATGAAAAGTGGAACAATGATTACAGTTGATTTTGCTTTAGAACAAGGAAAAGAGGTTTTCGCTGTTCCAGGAAATATTACTTCTATTAATTCGCAAGGAACAAATATGTTAATACAAGAAGGGGCAAAGCCAGTTACAGATGTAAAAGACATTCTTGATAATATTTGACAAATATTTTTTTTGTTTGTTATAATACAAAACAAGAAATGGGGATGAAGAATGGTAGAAAATGAACAAATGAAAGCAATGCAAGAAAAAATACAGAATCAAGAAAAAGCAGAGAAAATATGGAATGAAAGGAAACAAAAGAATATTAAAAAATATCCTATTTATAGAATGTTTGCATGGGATTTATTATTCTATTATTCGATTATATATTTATTCTTAACAATAGAAAAAGGTCTTACACCGGCTGAAGCTTTACAATTTGATGCATTTTATGTTTTATTTAAAAGTATATTACAAATTCCATGTACTATATTGATAGAAAAAATAGGAAAAAGAAAGAGTATTGTTATTGCTAATGTAATACTCATCATACATATTGTTATTATTATGGCATCTAGAAGCTTTGTAGATTTACTAATTTCACAAATACTATGTGCATTTGCTTTTAACATAAAAACAGTATGTGAAACAGACATGCTATATGATTCTTTAGAACATGGAGAAAAAAGGGGAATTATTTTTAGTAAAATTGATGGGAAGGCAAATTCTATTTATTATTATATGGATGCGATTTCTGCAATTATTGCAAGTTTTACTTTTGTAATTAATTCGTACATACCTTTGATTTTATGTATGATAGTATTAATCATTGCTTTCTATTTTTCTTTGCAATTTGAAGAAGTTGGGCTTCGTAAAAAGAGCTATACAATAAAAGAAGAATTAAAAAATATTCGTTATTCTTTAAGAAATGTATTTCGTTCGAAACGATTACGAAGTTTATTGTTATTTAATGTTGTTTTTGTAGCAATGCTTAGGTTTACACAAACTACTAGAAATACGGTACTAACTACAATAGGTTTGCCAGAACAATATTTTGGAATTATATTTGCTATTTTAGGAATTATTTCTGGAATTGCAGCAAAAGAGCAAGGAAAAATTCATAAAAGGTACAGAAATCACACATTAGCATTTTTAGCCATTCCGATGGCGGTTTCAATAGTATTTTTAGGTTTTACAACTTTATGGAAAATAGATATACATATAATATTACCAATTATACTTGTATTCTTTATTATACAATATAGTATGAAAGGACCATATTATGTTTTAATTAGGCAATATCTCAATAATTTTACGAATAGTGAAAAACGAATTAAAATTACAACTGCTAACAATTTATTTGAAAATCTTGTTGTATCTATTTTGTTATTTGTTTTTTCGGCAATATTAGAAAATGTAAGTATTTCGTATGCCCTTCTTATAGTAGGATGCATTATGTTGCTTTTAGTAACTTGGGTATTAGAATATATGCGTAATCGTGTAGGAAAACCTGTAGAAGAATACTCAAAAAGAGATTTAATATAAAATATTGTAAAATGATTGACAAATATGTAAATATTGGTATACAATAAAAGAAAATTTAAGAGAATAGATTAAAAAAAAACTGAATTTGTCAGAAATTTTTTAATCTATTTTTTGTTTGAAAGGGAGTTTTTATGAAAACAAAATAT
>CALWZX010000032.1 GCA_944386125.1 uncultured Clostridia bacterium
TCCCAATTAGTTTCTTGGTAACTTCCCATCTGGCTATCTGTTGGCTCTGTAAATTTGATTGGTGTCATTCCATCAATCTGCTCTGGAGCATTTGGAGTATCTTGTCTTAATTGTGGATTTTCTGTATTACTGCCCTGTATAATTTTATCTATTTCATCTGTGATACTATTAAATGAAACTTGTGTATTTACTTCTGCTTCATACATAGCATTTGCACCTTCCTGTGCCTTTTTTAATATTCCTTGATCTCCTAATACCATGTTGATACTGACTGCCGCCAAAATGATTAAAATAACTAGGGTTACCACAAGAGCTATTAAAGTTATGGCTTGTTCTTTCTTTATATCTCTCATACTTACAATTCTCCTTCTTTTCTTTTAGTTTTCTCCTTTTTTATCCATTTATACTTTTAATATTATATATTATTCTTTCGGTTAATTCTATAACATTTCGGTTACAGTTTTGTTACAGTTATATTTCATCTAATCACGACCACCTGTAAAATACGAGGTTTTCAATACCAAAAATATAACCAAGCATTATTCTTGGTTATATTCTTATATTTATCTTGCTATTCTTCTAATTCTCTTTCTATGTTTAGTAATCGATTATACTTTGCTACTCTGTCTGTTCTACAAGGTGCCCCTATTTTAATCTGTCCACTACTTACCGCTACTGCAATATCTGCAATCGTTGTATCTTCCGTTTCTCCTGAACGGTGAGAAGGAATAACCTTATATCCATTTTGTTTAGCAAGTTCTATCGTATCTAATGTTTCCGTTATCGTTCCTATTTGATTTGGTTTAATTAAAATACTATTAGCTGCTTTTTGAAAAATTCCTTTTTGTAATCTATTTTTATTTGTTACAAAAAAATCATCTCCTACTAGTTGTACTTTACTTCCTATTTTTTCCGTTAAAATTTTCCATCCGTCCCAATCTTCTTCTGCTAAACCATCTTCTACAGATATAATTGGATACTTTTGCGTTAACCCTACAATGAATTCAATCATTTCTTCTTTTGTTTTTAATTGTTTTGTTTTCCAAAAATAATACCCTTCTTCTCCTATTTTCTTTGCTTCCTCATACATCTCTGTACTTGCCACATCTAAAGCTATAGCTATCTCTTTTCCTGGAGTATATCCTGCTTGATTAATTGCCTGTAAAATATATTCAATTGCCTCTTCTTCATTTTGTAAATTTGGTGCAAATCCTCCTTCATCACCAACTGCTACATTTAAATTATTTTGTTTTAATACTTGTTTTAATTTATGATACACATTTACTCCCATCTCCATTTTTTGAGCAAATGTATTTCCTCCTACTGGCATTATCATAAATTCTTGAATACATAAATTATTATCTGCATGTTTTCCTCCATTTAAAATATTCATCATAGGAGTTGGCAATATTTTACTATTTACTCCTCCTAAATATTGATATAATGGCATGCCTAAAGAATTTGCTGCAGCTCTTGCTACTGCTATTGAAACACCTAAAATAGCATTTGCTCCTAATTTTGCTTTATTTACTGTTCCATCTAGGTCTATTAAAATCTTATCAATTCTTGGTTGTTCATAAACATTCATACGTTTTAATGCCTTTGCTATTTTTTTATTAACATTTTGAACTGCTTGAGTTACTCCTTTTCCTTGCAAACGTTCATCTCCGTCTCGTAATTCAACTGCTTCAAAACTTCCTGTAGATGCTCCTGAAGGTACCATACTAACACCTGAAAATCCTCCTTCAGTTACAACTTCTACCTGCACAGTTGGATTTCCTCTTGAATCATAAATTTCCATTGCCTTAATTTCTTCTATACCTAAATAATCTTTCATAAAACTCTCCTTTCTTTTTCCAGTATACCCTTTTTTTAGAAAAATTATCATTTTTTATAGATTTTTTATTATTTTTATGTTATGATTATGTTGTTTATATATTCGGGTGTCGCCAAGCGGTAAGGCAGTAGGCTCTGACCCTACCATTCGTTAGTTCGAATCTAACCACCCGAACCATTTTATTTTTTAGTATCACATGAGATAGGGGTGCCATGAAAACATGACACCCCCTTTTACGATTCAATTGTTATGCTTCCTCTTTCAGCCACCTTTTAATCAAATAGTTTGACTTATTCAAGATGGTTGGATGAGTTCCTTCCAATACGACTGTTTCAGTAACATAGTCTTTTGGAAGTAATTGATTAGCTAGTGAAACCATTCCGTCACCTTCTTTGTCCAAGTGCAGAAACTTTCCAGTATGTCTGAAAAAAGCATCCGTCATATCGCAGAATGGTTTTTGCGGGCACACTGCTCCTATCAATAATACCCGATGTTTGGAAAGCTTGGAAAAATCAGTTTTCTGAACATATTTTGCATCTAAAGCCATATCATAGTCTACCGGTCTTCTGGAATCAATTCTGTGAACCATCCACTTATAGAAGTTCACCTCCATATGCGTAAATACATTTTTATTCGACCTCTTATAAAAGTCTAGAGCACGATTTACCGCTTTTTCATCTCCCATAATCGTTCCAAAAGTTGGAGCAATTAATACCATATTGATTCTCTTGTTAAGGTTTAAGTTTGCAGCAAAAAGCCCTCCTTTTGAATGTCCAACAATTGACAGTGTTTTATCTGCCATTTCGGAATTCAGATAATCAGAAAACTCTTCCTCCGCCTCCTTGATTCCTTTACACTCTGGTGTAAAGTAGAAAGTGTAAACATTTTTCCATTCATATGGACGTAATGCTTCTCCCCTTTGAGGGGCTATTACTGGATCAGGTAAATGTTCCCTGTTGTCATGCAACAGTGTTCGCATTTGCGTTAAAATCCATGGTTCATGAATAGCCTTCTCATCTGAAGTATAACCAGATGTTTTGATGACAATGGGTGCATGATCTGCTACGTTTTGCTCTTCCACCAGCAACCAATTGTCTGTTTTCATAACAATTTTCCGCATTTTCTCCTCCTGTCTACTACCTTATTATCCGGTAGTGTGCTTTACAACATGTTACTTCTTTATTATACCTCAAATTCCATATTATGTCAATTTTCGTTTGCTACTATCTTTCCTCCTCCTAAAACAATATCCTCATCTATATAGAAAACTACAGATTGTCCAGGAGTAATTGCTCTTTGTGGTTCTTCAAAAACAACATGTGCTTGTTCATTTTCTACATAAAGCATTGCATTTGCCTCTTTAGCTCTATAACGAATTTTAGCTTTTACTGGTATAGATCCTTGCAGAGGAATATCCAGCAAGAAATTTAGCTGTTTAGCATATAATTCATTACTATATAGCTCTTTTTCTTCTCCTACTATTACTTCATTTTTTTGTCTATTATATCCTAATACATATAGTGGTACTTTATAGCTAATTCCTAGTCCTTTTCTTTGTCCTATAGTATATCGAAAAAGTCCTTGATGCTTTCCTAATATTGTACCATCTTGCAAAATAAAATTTCCCTGTCTTTGCTTTTGCATAGGTATTTGCTTTTCTAAAAACTGCGTATAATTTCCATTGGGAATAAAGCAAATTTCTTCACTATCTTTTTTATGAGCAATCAATAAGCCTTCTTCTTGTGCTAATTGGCGCACATCATCCTTTTCTTCTATTTCTTCTAAAGGGAATATAATTTTTGGTAAAACTTGTTTTTCTATTCCATATAAAAAATAAGTTTGGTCTTTTTTACTTTCTTTTGATTTCTTTAAAACTATTTGTTGGTACTTTTCTGAATATTCTACTTTAGCATAATGCCCTGTTGCTATATAGTCACATTGTAGTTCTAAAGCTTTTTGATAAAAAGCTCCAAATTTTATATATTGATTGCATTCCACACATGGATTAGGTGTTCTACATTCTGTATAACATTGTATAAAGTTTTGAACTACCCTTTTTTGAAATTCATCTCTTAAATCTAAAACCTGATGTTCAATTTGTAACTGTTTACAAACTTTTTTAGCATCTTTTATGGCATCTTCATTTTCTTTACATAAAAGCATAGTAAGTCCAATAACTTCATATCCTTGCTTCTTTAATAGAATAGCAGAGGTGCTACTATCTACTCCTCCGCTCATTCCTAATAATACCTTCTTTTTAGTTGTATTCATGTATTACTCCTTTATTACCTCAATATGAACATCTTTTAATTGTTCTTCTGTTACTCTACTTGGTGCTCCCATTAAAACATCTCTTGCTTTCTTATTTTTAGGGAAAGCAATAATTTCTCTTAAATTTTCTCCATTGGTTAATAGCATAATCATTCTATCTATTCCTGGGGCAGCTCCCGCATGAGGAGGTGTTCCATATTGAAAAGCATTATATAATGCACCAAATTTTCTTTCTACTTCTTCTTCACTATATCCTGCTATTTCAAATGCTTTTACCATTAATTCTGGATCATGATTTCTAACAGCTCCTGATGCCATTTCATATCCATTACAAACCACATCATATTGATATGCAAGAATATCTAATGGGTCTTTTGTTTGCAACGCTTCCATTCCCCCTTGTGGCATTGAAAATGGATTATGATTAAAATCAATTGTTCCTTCATCTGATAATTCATACATTGGAAAATCTACTATAAAACAGAAACGATATGCATCTTTTTCTAATAAATCTAAACGTTTTCCTAATTCTATTCTAACAAGTCCTGCAATTTTTTGAGCTTTTGTTAGTTCATCTGCAATAAAGAATATGGCACTATTTTCTTTTACTCCTAATTTTTCTTGTAACATTTGTAGTTGCTCTTCTGTTATAAATTTACTAATTCCTCCTGTTAGTCCTTCTTTTTCTACTTTTACCCAAGCAAGCCCTTTAGCTCCTGCTTCTTCTGTTGCAAATGTCGTCATATTATCAAAGAATTTTCTTCCTTGCTCTGCTCCATTTTCTACTACAATAGCTTTTATCGTTTTTCCTTTAAATGCATTAAATTCTGTATTAGTAAATATAGAAGTGGCATCTTGTATAATTAGTGGATTTCTTAAGTCTGGTTTATCTATTCCATATTTCTCCATAGCTTCACGATAAGGAATACGTATAAATGGTGCTTTTGATACATCCCAGTTAGTAAATTTAGTAAAGATATTGGTAAATATTTTCTCTAAAATTTCTAAAACTTCTTCTTGTGTTCCAAAGCTCATTTCAAAATCTAATTGATAAAATTCTCCTGGTGCTCTATCTGCTCTTGGATCCTCATCTCTGAAACATGGGGCTATTTGAAAGTATTTATCAAATCCTGAAACCATGAGAAGTTGCTTAAATTGTTGAGGGGCTTGTGGTAATGCATAAAATTCTCCTGGATGAAGTCTACTTGGTACTAAAAAGTCTCTTGCTCCTTCTGGTGAAGAGTTAGCAAGTATTGGTGTTTGAATTTCTGCAAATCCTAATTCATACATTTGGTCACGCAAAGCCCTCAATACTTCTGAACGTAGTAATATGTTATTATGTACTCTCTCATTTCTTAAATCTAAAAATCTATATTCTAATCGCAAGTCTTCCTTTACAGAAGATATATCTACTTTTTCAGAATTAATCTCAAAAGGTAATACATTTTTACATTTTCCTAATAGTTCTAAATTTTCAACTTCTATTTCAATTTCTCCTGTTGGAATTTTTGTATTTTTATTAGAACGTTCTACTACTTTTCCCTCTATAGAAATAACACACTCGGTTACTAATTCATTTGCTTTTTCTACTAAGTTTGTATTTTTTTCTCCTATAACTAATTGTGTAATTCCGTATTGATCTCTTAAATCTATAAATTTCATTGCTCCTAAATTTCTAATTCTTTGTACCCATCCTGCAAGCTTTACTTCTTGTCCTACATTTTGTATGGTTAATTCTCCACAAGTGTGGTTTCTGTATGGATTCATTTTGCTTCTTCCTTTCTTATATTATGCTATTTTATATACCCAATATTATATGACGAAAATATGTATATGTCAATTTTATTGCTTGAATTCCAATAAAGAAATGCAACTCTTAAAGAATTGCATTTTATCTATCTTGATCGTCTGTATCCGGTGTTTGTTTTTCATTTTTCTCTATTATTTCATTAATATTAGGATAAACTTGTTCATACCTAAAATTAGGATCTTGTTCTTGTATCATCCATTCATGTCCATATCTCTTTTTCTTATCAAATCCACTAGCATATTGTCTTGCAGTAAGTTTTCTTCCTGGTATTTTTTCATCATCTTTTGCCATCACTTCATAAGGAATTAGTGTTTTTCCTAAATAAGCTGCACTAAAATTTCTATGATGTCCTTCCACTATATATTTTATTCCATCTACTTCTACTGCCTCTATTATTTCACTTGGGAAATATCCATGTTCTTTTATACTTTCTAGCATTTCCTCAAAAGAATATTTCGCCTTTCCTAAAGTTACTCTTTCTTCTTGTAATGGCAATAAAGTTTTGGGACTAGTCCATTCTTTTGCAAAAGCTCTATCCTCAAAATAATATTCTGCACCTTGCAAAATAACATCTGAAATATCATCTACTGATGAAAAAGATGTATCGATAATTAAATCATAGTTATTTTTATCCTCCAAGTCTACACCATATCTTTTTTTATAACGTTTTACTTCTCCCATTCTTCTATTTTCTCTAGCTTCTTTTGCTTCTTCTAACGTTTTATATTGATCCTCTTGTCCTCTTTTTTTATCGTTAAATAATCTTTGCGCTGCAACCTCGGGAGTTGAAGTTAAACGTACTGAAAAAGCTTCTGGAATATTATGAAAGGCTAAACGAGAATCCACAATCCAAATTTCATCTTTTCTTTCTTCTGCATTAATCTCTTTTCCTAATTTTGCTATTCCTTTATCAATAATCGTATCTATAATAGTTCTTATATTTTTAAACTCTGGCATATTGTTGGCATCATCTATAGTGAAATTTGTTAAATCTGTATGATTTCGTTTTAATGTGGCTATTGTATCAACTAATGTAGAACGATAATCTGCATTGGAAAGCATTTCGCGTAACCAAGTTTGTTCTGACAATTTTTCTAATACTTCTTGATTTTCTGTATTACGTATTAATTCTATTATTCCTTTAGAAATTTCTCTAAATTTATCACCAGTCGCTATTAAATGTATATTTTCACTTTTATACCCTCGTTCTTCTAATTTTTTAATCATAGCCTTTACATTTGTTCCTTTTCCTGTAACAGGTTGTCCAGATAAAGCTATAATTTTATTTCTTATTTTTTTCTCCATAGGAACCCCCTCCCAGTTTTCTCTCAATCATATTTATTTTAACATTTTATGTAAATATTGTCAAGTTTTGACTTTTTCCGCTTTTTTCTATTTTTTCTCTTAAACTTATTTACAAAATTCCTCAATTCATATAGAATATAATCGAATATTGAAAAATGAAAAAGGAGTTTTTATTTTGAAAATTTTAGCTATTCATACATCTTCTACTAATTGTTCTGTATGTTTATTACAAAATAATACGGTAGTACAAGAATTACATAGAACTAATGAAAAAACTCATTCTCAACAGCTTATGCCTTTAATCAATCAATTACTTACTCAGTTTCATTTGGAACTATCTGATATTGATTTATTTGCTTGTGATATTGGACCTGGTTCTTTTACTGGTGTTCGTATTGGTGTTTCTACTATGCAAGCATTCATAGATGTCACCCATAAAAAGGTAGTAGGTGTAAGCTCTTTACAAGGATTAGCCTATAACGTTTTAGATTCTCAGGCTTCTCAAAACGTTCAATACATTTGTTCACTAATCGATGCTAAAAATGATAATGTATATTTTGGTCTATTTAAAAAAGAGCAAAATGGTATTTTACAAAACTTAGAGGACTTATCATGTCAAAATATTCATGATGTAATTACTCTATTAAGTGAAAAATATGGTAATAAAAAAATTTACTTTGTGGGTGATGGTGCTACTTCACATCGTTATGCAATTTTAGAGAACTTGGATAAAACAGAATTTGTAGCAGAATCTTTAAATATACAAAGTAGCATGAATATTGGTAAAATTGCTTATTATCTATATCAAGAAAATCCTAATATAGAATATCCTTTACATCCTCTATATTTACGAAAATCACAGGCAGAACGTGCTTTGGACGGTGAAAAATAATGAATATTCTAGAACATATTTCTATTTCTTCTATGGTTTTACAAGATGCAGAAAATTTGAAAGA
This sequence comes from uncultured Clostridia bacterium, assembly GCA_944386125.1. Lineage (GTDB taxonomy): Bacteria > Bacillota > Clostridia > TANB77 > CAG-508 > UMGS1663. The sequence goes on from CALWZX010000032.1 coordinate 8,180, forward strand.
ACATTTAACAGAAATGTTTGATGATTTTTGGAATTATGAAATATTTTTTGAAGAAATTGTCAATACTACTTCTAGTTATTTAGTAGCAAAATTAGATAATTCTTTTCCTCATTTTACTCAAAAAACTAATATCATTGGATTTGCAGGTATCAAACAAATTATGGATGAAGCAAATATTATGAATATTGTTGTTAGAAAGGATATGAGAAATCTAGGTATTGCCACTAAATTATTAGAAGCTTTGTGTGAGGTTTCTGCAAAAAAAGGTTGCACATCTATTACCTTAGAAGTTAATGAGAATAATCTTCCTGCCATCCATTTATATAAAAAGCAAAATTTTCAGATTATAGGCAAAAGAAAAAAATATTACCATGGCATAGATGATGCTATTATTATGACAAAAACACTTACATAAAAGGAAAGGAGCTACCAATGAAAAGAAATAATTATGAATTAAATATAAAAGATTTAAAAGTAACTTGTAATCCTGATATCTTTAAATTTGAAGATACTTCTGAAATTGAATCTATCAACACAGGAATAGGTCAAGACAGAGGTATTAAAGCTTTTGAATTTGGTATTAATGTTAATGTTAAAGGATATAACATATATTTAGAAGGTCCTAGTGGCGTTGGAAAAACTATGTATGCCAAAAACTATTTAACAGATTATGCTAAAAAGAAGAAAGTTCCTTCTGATTGGTGTTATATTTATAATTTTGATGTTCCTAATGAACCAATTGCTGTTTCCTTCCCTGCTGGGCAAGGAAAAGAATTTAAAGAATTGATGGACGACTTTATTAAAGACATTCGCTCAGACATTGTGAAAACTTTTAATAATGAAGATTTTGAAAAAGAGAAAACTATTATTAAGCAAGAATTCGAAGAAAAAAGAACTTTGTTATTAGCCAAATTAAATGAAGAATCTACTAAATATGGTTTTCAAGTTAAATCTGCTCAAAACGGTATTTATATGATGCCTATTATGAATGGAAAACCTTTAGAAGAAGAAGAATTTGATAAACTTGATCCTCAAGTTAAGCAAGAATATGAAGATAAATCTAATATTGTACAACAACAAATTATGGAAGTCATTAGTCAAATTAAAGAAATTGAAAAAGCTTCTGATAAAAAAATTGCAGAATGGCAATCTAACATTGCTTTGCTTACTGTAAATACTCATATTAATGCCATCAAAGCTAGATATAAACGAAATAAAAAAGTAAATAAATTCTTAAATGATATTAAAACAGATATTTTAAAAAATATTCCTTATTTTATTTCTGATGGAAAAAGTCAAAATGGTAATAATGGTCCTCATGAGCAACATAAACCATGGCTGAATTACAGAGTAAACTTATTTATAGACAATAGTAAACTAGAAGGTGCCCCTGTAATTATGGATTCTAGTTACTCATATCATAATATATTTGGTATGTTAGAATATGAAAATTATTACGGAGCATTAAAAACAGATCACACTATGTTAAAACCTGGTTTACTTCAAATGGCAAATGGTGGATATATTATTTTTCAAGCAGATGATTTAATATCTAATGGAATCTGCTATGAGGCTTTAAAAAAAGCTCTACGTGTTGAAGAAATAGGAATTGAAAATGCTGTAGATCAGCGTTCTTCAATGGTTATGGTTTCATTAAAGCCAGAACCCATTCCTTTACAAGTTAAAGTTATTCTTATAGGAAGTGAAAATATTTATCAAACACTTCTTATGATGGATCAAGATTTTAGAAAACTTTTTAAAGTAAAAGTAGAATTTGAAGATGATGCCCCTAGAAATACAGAAAATTTGAATAAAATTGCAAGATTCATTCATGGCTTTTGTGAACAAGAAGAACTACCACCTCTCGATAAAGGAGCTGTAGCAAAAGTTGTTGACTATTCTTGTAAATTAGCTGAATCTCATGATAAAATTTCGACCAGATTTAATGATCTTTCTCAGGTAGTTGCAGAAGCCGCCACATGGGCTTTAATGCACAGAAAAAAGGTAGTAACTGCTGAATTTGTAGATTTAGCACTGCAAGAAAGAATTGATAGAGTAAAAAAATATGATTCTCGTTATCTAGAAATGATAAAAGATAATACTTTGCTCATTAATACTTCTGGCTTTTTAGTTGGTGAAATTAATGGTCTTACTGTTATGACTATTGGAGATTACACTTTTGGAAAACCTGTAAAAATTACAGCTAATACGTATGTGGGCAAAAATGGCGTTATTAATGTAGAAAGAGAAGTAGCCCTTTCTGGTTCTTCCCATTCTAAAGGAGTACTAATTCTTTCTGGATATTTAGGCGAAAAGTTTGCTCAAGATTTTCCTTTATCATTAACTGCTAGCATTTGCTTTGAGCAATTATATAATGGAGTAGATGGTGATAGTGCTTCTAGTACAGAATTATATGCTATTTTATCTAGTTTATCCGGAATTCCTATTAATCAATCTATTGCTGTAACCGGATCTGTTAATCAAAAAGGTGAAATTCAACCTATTGGCGGAGTAAATGATAAAATAGAAGGATTCTTTCAAATTTGTAAACTTCGTGGATTAGACGGTTCACATGGAGTTATGATTCCTATTCAAAATGTTAACAATTTAAGTTTATCTGATGAAGTTATTGATGCTGTAAAAAATAAATTATTCCATATTTATGCTATCGCTAACATTGATGAAGGAATTGAAATTTTAACAGGTGTACCTGCTGGAACACCTGATGCTTCTGAAAATTTTCCTGCTGGAAGTATTAACGCCTTAGTTTACGAAAAATTAAAAAAATATGCAAAAGCAGCACAAATAAGAACTTAACCTGACATAGCAATTCAAGATTGCATCCTAAGTACTCCATCAAAAAATACCTAAGCCATTTATAGCTTAGGTATTTTTGATTACATTATTCTTTTACTGTATCTACGTTTTCTTCTTTTACTGTATCCATAGTTTCTTGAACAACTGGTTCTTCAGTAGTAATAGCAGCTTCTTCTACAACATCTTCTACATCTTCTTTGATGCTAATTTCTTTATCTTCAATTCTAGCTCCTAAATTTTCTTTAGTTTTAGCAGCTTTTCCTACTCTATCTCTTAAATAGTATAATTTTGCTCTTCTTGCTTTACCTACTCTTACTACTTCTACTTTTTCTACCATTGGAGAATGTACTAAAAATGTTTTTTCTACACCTACACCATAAGCAACTCTTCTTACTGTAAATGTAGCATTTACTCCTCCACCTTGTTTTTTAATAATAATTCCTTCGAATACTTGGATTCTTTCTCTATTTCCTTCTTTAATTCTCTGATGAACTCTTACAGTATCACCAACATGAAGGTCTGGAATCTTATTTTTCAATTGTTCATGTTCTATTGATTTTATAATATCCATTGATATTCTCCTTTCTTTTATTTTAATATATCTGGTCTTTTTAATTTTGTTATTTCTAAAGCTTTTTCATCTCTCCATTTACGAATATTTTCATGGTGACCTGATAATAATATTTCTGGAACTTTACGTCCCATAAATTCTTCTGGCCTTGTATATTGAGGATATTCTAATTTAGCTTGTGAAAAAGATTCCTCTTTTGTAGAGTCTTTTGTAAGAACTCCTTCTACATATCTACTAACAGCATCTATTACAACCATTGCTGGTAATTCCCCTCCTGTTAGTACATAGTCCCCAATGGAAATTTCTTCAAAGTCTGTTTCTTCCTGCAATATATCTATTGCCCTTTGATCAATTCCTTCATAATGTCCGCAAATGAGAATTAATGCTTCTTTTTTACTTAGCTCTACCACCTTTTGCTGTGTTAGTTTTTTTCCTTGTGGAGATAAATAAATTACTTTTTTATCTTTTCCATCTGTCATTTTGTTTGCATACTGATAAGCATCATACACTACATCTGCACGCATGACCATACCTGCACCACCACCATAGGGTGTATCATCTACTTTCTTATGTTTATCACAAGAAAAATCTCTTATATTGGTTAATTGTATTTGTATTACATTATTTTTTCTTGCTCTTCCAATAATACTCGTTTCCAATGGTACAAACATTTCTGGAAAAAGTGTCAGTACATGAAATTGCATGTTTTCCTCCTATTTTTCATCAACTAACCCTTTTAAAAGGTGAACTGTTATTTTTTCATTTTCTAAATCAATTTCTTGAATTACGTCTGGAATATTAGGAAGTAAAATTTGTTTTCCTTGTACATTTTTTATTTCGTAAATGTAATTTGCTCCGGTTTCATAAATATCTTCTACCTTTCCTAATAATTTTCCTTCATCTGTATATACTGAAATTCCTATCAAATCAGCTATGAAGTATGTATCTTTAGGAAGCTTTTTAGCATGCTTTCTATCAATTTTTAAATAGCATCCCTTTAGTTTTTCGGCTTCATTTAAATCTTCGATTCCCCTAAATTTTAAAAGGACCATATTTTTATGATATTTTACTTGCTCTATTTTCATAGTTTGCATTCCTTCTTTTTTGCAAACATACACTTCTTTTAGTTCTTCGAAACGTTGCATTTCATCTGTAAAAGGATTTACTTTTACCATTCCTTTTACGCCAAATGTATTCACAATTTGCCCTACCTCAAAATATCCTTGCATGTAATTTCCTTTCTTATTTTTCTTCTAGAAAATGAATCGTTACTTTTTTATGAGCTTTTCCTGCAACAGCTTTCATTACTGTACGAATAGCTTTTGCTACTTTTCCTTGTTTTCCTATTACTTTTCCCATATCTTCATCAGCAACTTTTACATCAAAGAAAATTTCTTGTTCTTCTTCTCTTTCTTCAATTTGTATTGCTTCTGGATTTTCTACTAGGTTTTGTAATATTGTTTTTAAAATTTCTTTCACGGCTTAGTTTTCACTCCTTTGCCTTATGCTTTTTCGATTAAAGCTTTAACTGTGTCTGTTGGTTTTGCACCGTTCTTTATCCATTTTTCTACTTTTTCTTTATTTAATACGATAGTAGCTGGATCTGTCATTGGATCATATGTTCCAAGTTGTTCAATTATTTTTCCATCTCTAGGGCTTCTAGAGTCTGCAACAACAATGTGATAGAATGGAGCTTTTTTTGCACCTACTCTTTTTAATCTAATTTTTACCATAAATTTCACCTCCTACAAATTCTGTATATATTTAAAAATTTAACTTATTTCATTAAATTCTTTAAATCATTTTGATTGAAATTTTTTAACATTTTCTTCATATTTTTTCCGTCTTGCATTTTTTTCATCATTTTTTGTGTTACTTCAAAAGTTTTCATAAATTGATTAATTTGTTGTACTGTTGTTCCGCTTCCTTTAGCAATTCTAACACGTCTACTTCCATTTAAAATTTTTGGATTTCTTCTTTCTTCTTTTGTCATAGATTGTATCATCGACTCTATTCTTACAAATTCCTTATCATCTACTTTTAAATCTTTTATATTTGCCATGCCTGGTATCATCTTTAATAGAGAAGAAAAAGATCCCATTTTTTTGACTTGTTTTAATTGTGCTAAATAATCATCTAAATCAAATTCTTTCTTTCTTAATTGCTGTTCTAATTTTTTTGCTTCTTCTTCGTCAAAGCTTTCTTCTGCTTTTTCAATTATAGAAAGAACATCTCCCATTCCTAAAATTCTAGAAGCCATTCTATCTGGATGAAATTCTTCAATATCACTTAATTTTTCTCCTGTGGCAGCAAATTTAATTGGTCTTCCTGTTACTTTTTTTACTGATAATGCTGCACCACCACGAGTATCACCATCTAATTTGGTAAGTACAATTCCATCAATTCCTAAAGCATCATTAAAACTTTGTGCTACATTTACTGCATCTTGACCTGTCATACTATCTACAACAAGTAAAATTTCATGTGGCTTCACACCTTGTTTTACATTTTTCAATTCCTGCATTAAAGTTTCATCAATATGAAGTCTTCCTGCAGTATCTAAAATAACTACATCATTTAATTTACTTATTGCATGACTAATGGCTTGTTTGCTAATTTGTACTACATCTCTTGAATTTTCATTACTATATACTGGGATATTTAATTGTGCTCCAACCACTTGTAATTGTTTAATTGCAGCTGGTCTATATATATCGCAGGCTACTAATAATGGGTTTTTACCTTGTTTTCTAAATAAATTAGCTAATTTTCCTGCAGTTGTAGTTTTTCCTGAACCTTGTAAACCTACTAGCATAATAATTGTTGGAGGATTCGGAGTAAAGTTTACTTTACTATCTTGCCCACCTAAAAGTTCTACAAGTTCATCTTTAACAATTTTGATAACTTGCTGACCAGGAGTTAAAGATTTTAATACATCTTGCCCTAAAGCTTTTTCTTGAATGGTAGCTATAAAATCTTTAACAATTTTATAGTTTACATCCGCTTCTAGTAAGGCAAGTTTTACTTCTCTAAGCATTTCTTTTAAGTCTGATTCTGTAATTCTTGCTTTACCTCTTAATTTTCTAGTGATATCTTGCAATTTTGAGGATAATCCTTCAAATGCCATCTTTTTTCCTCCTTTTTGGAAACTCTTTTGCTTTCCTACGTTTACTTTATGCTAAACAGCTTAATTCTTTTCTTACATGTTCTAAGATTTTTTCTACTTTTTTGTCTGATATATTAGGTTCTATTTTGCTTAGCTCGGTCATGATATCTTGTAATTTTTTTTCTTGTTCCATTGTCTTTTTCATAAACGATAGCTTTTCTTCTAAATCGAAAAGTTTATTCTCTCCCTTCTTGATAATATCTCGAACAGCTTGCCTTGTAATTTGATTATTTTCTGCAATTTCGGAAAGAGATAGGTCATTATTATAATAGTCTTCTAATATTTCAAGCTGTTTTTTCGTTAATAGTTTTCCATATATTTGGCATAACATACTAACTTCTACTTTCTTTTCCATAATTACCACCTCTTTTGTAATGCTAATATACTTTACACTATTTTTGTTCATTTGTCAAGTATTTTTTGAATTTTATATGTAAAATAGTGAATAATTTTTCTATTTCTTCGTTCTATTTTATGTTACCTTGTGTGGTTAATTTTTTTGCCACCAGTCCTTATATCAAGAACTAGTGGCAAACAGCTATTTATTTACATAATATTTTGTTTTTTAGGCATATCAAAGTGCTAAGACACGGGCACGACCACCGGACGGAACCCACCATGGAAAGCGCTATCGCCATCATAACAACCGAAATAGAACCTACCCGCGTGTGAGCCATCCCAGAAAAGGCCTCCGCGTAACACGAACGGATAGTACAAGCCGGCAAAGAGCGAGTAGTCATCTTGCCATGAACTAGTACCGGTTCCGGCCGTAGATGTCTCTCTTATCGCATCTCCGTATATTTTTGTATTTTTTGCATAGTTTGCGTTACTTGCTGCATTTAAGTTTTCTTCATTATCTGTTTTTGTACTATTATCTACACTGCTATCATATGGATATAC
>CALWZX010000033.1 GCA_944386125.1 uncultured Clostridia bacterium
TCTGTGCCTCTGCATTATGTCCTGGTTCTTCACTAGATACTTGATAAATAGATAATCTATCAATAGAAATATATTTTTGTGTATCTAGCTGATTATCTTCTGTAAAATTGTATGCAGTTGTATTTTCATCTGCTAAATATACGCCTGTTGCACCCATTCTAACGATTATCCTCTTATTGCCAGTTAAATCTGGTTCTTCTACACTATAGGAAGTCCATTCATCATTTTCATTATACTTCCACTGCATAGAGTTAGTCGCACCTATTAATTGGTTTTCTAAATCATTCGCATATAAATTAGTTGGTAATCCTAATGAATTTTGGATATCTATCGTATATACATTTTGTTCTGAATAATCTACCCCCATTATATGAACTTGAATGTCTAATTCAGCGGTAATGGTAGCTATTTGCTCCTCTGTTAATGGTAATATATGTTCTTCTGATAAAGTCCATGTTTTTCCCCCATCTAAACTATAGTCCCATGCAACATCTGTTCCATTAAAACGACTAGAAAGGACTATACTACCAGCATTATCTCCGTCAAACGAGAAATTAGCAATAGATGTATCTATATTTCCTAGTAATGCATTTGCTACTTGCTTAACTGCATTTGCTTGTATTGATTCTGTACTTGTCGTTTTTGTTGCAGTTGTTAATGTTCTTGTTTCTAATAAAGAAAATATTGTCTCATATTCTACTGATGTCATATGTGGTTTTATTAAATTTAATAAATCGTACATAGGACGAGGATAATATGTATAAGTTGCAGCAATTTCTTCTGCTAACTTATAATAATCTTTTTCCGTTTTAGTAGAATCTTTTTCATAAAGATTGATTAGTCCTAACCAAGCATCAAAATTTAATTTTTCTATTTCAATGGCTTTACGATATATTTCTTCTAGCTTTTCATTATCATTGCTATAGACATTTGCTAACATTAGCATTTCTTCGGCTTTTTCATACTTTTCATATTCATTTTGAGCAGCTTGTGCTAAAAGAATATAACTTGCATTCCATCCACTTGTATAACTACCATTTCCCCAATCATTCATGGTTCTTACATTTAAGTGTTCTGTTCTTCCTGATTGTCCCCAACCAGAAATATCGTTACCAAGGTTCCATATACCATTTCCATTATCATCTTGGGTATAATATATATAAGCACAATGTCCAGGTTGACTTACACAAGTATTCGGTAATCCTTTATATGCTCCCCATATACAACTACCAGTTTTAGAAATTCCCCCACAAACAGCTCCTTCTTCAAATACAATCCATAATTTTGGTTGCCCCTTTTGGTAAGTAATATTGTATTCAGATAAATTATATTTCTCATTCCATTTATCATAATTTTCTAAATCATAATATTTATCTAAATGATAGTTATAATTAAAGGTATAATTTATATAGCTATACGGACCTGTTGCACCGTTTTTTTCATTTCTAACATAGTCATTTAGCCATAATATTTCTTCATCATCAATAATTGTATTCATTACCCAACGCATTTCTTCAACCGTAAGAGATTCAAACACTTTGTTTTCAATTAATTCTTCTGCTTGTCCTTCATGCATATGTAGTTCCTTATAAATTTGATAACGGGTAATCGCATCAGAACGATTTACTCCATCTATCCATAAGTATACATTGCCTGATTCTGTTAATGATAAAGATAACATCATTCTACGATATAAATCTCCTAAAGTTGTTCCATATGCTGTCTTGTTTTCATTTTTTAAGTCATCCTTGTAGGTAGTATATAAATCTCTTAAAACTTTTATAGAATTATAGTAGGATCCTTCTGGTTTTCCTCCTATTAAATAAAGACGTAAAGTTTCCTGATCATTCATTAACCAATAGATTGTTTCTTTATAATCATTACTATATCTTGCAAGAGCTTGTAATACCTCATACCCTACACGATTGACTAATTCTCTTTGCAATAATGCTAATTCGTATTCTCCACTGATTTCTTCTCCATAATGATTTTTTATTATTTCATCATATTCAGCAACCTGCTTTATAAAATCAAAATTTTCTGTATTTTCTTCATAACTTTCTTTTATTAGTTTAGCATTTGCAAAAACAGTTTCATCATACCATTTTGACCACCAATCACCAGCATGTTCTTGATTTTCATCAGCAACTAATTTCAAGTAATTTGCGTCTTTAATATCTATTTTAATAAATTGAGCTTCACTCCATCCATAAAAAACACCTGAATAATACTGTTCTTCCCAATCTTGTCCATCTTCCGATGTATATATATAAAATTTAGCACCACCATTAAAGTAATTGCTCTGTTCACTTATATCCACACCTATATAAGATGTGAAATAATCATAGTTATATTCTCTTAAATCATACACTATTTCTGATGTAGCCCAAGCACATATTCCTTTTATGAATGGTGTAGATATTTGATTCACTTTTAATGTAATTAAATCATTCGCTTTATTTCTATCTAAAAGAATAGATTCCCCACTAGGTGCAAATGATTTGTCTTTAACATATGCAATATCCGATAAATAAATATAGTCTGGACTTTCCGTTATACTCGATTCCACCGCTTTGCTACTATTAGCAGTCATGAGAATAATTGTTATAACAATTCCTAACATCAATACTATTTCGTTTCTTATTTTTTTCATACCTCTAATAAAACTCCATCCCTTAATATATCCATTAGTATTGTATCATATTTTTACATATATTTCAACATTTTCTGCCCTTTCCTAGCGCTTTTCCTAAGTATATACTTTGTTTCTAACTTCCATAAGGTAGCCCATAGATGGTGTCCCCCCTCTCCTGTTGGGTTATATAGAGTAATAATCATCACTACTTCTGGAGAAGATATCGGCGCTATTCCCACAAAGGATGTTACGTATTTTCCTGTATCTACTCCATCTTCTGATGTTCCTGTTTTTCCTCCTATTCTATATCCTTTAACTTGTGCATTTTTTCCGTGTGCCTTCTGCCACTACTGATTCCATCATACTTAAAATATTATTTGCTGTCTCTTCTGAAATAACTCTTTCTCCTGTTTTGATAGGTATATCGGTAACTTCTTTTGTTTGACTATTAATTGTTTGTTTCACAATTCTTGGTGCTATATATGTTCCTTGGTTAGCAATAGTTGCTAACATAGTTACCATTTGAATTGGAGTAACTTCAAATCTCTGTCCAAAGGCTATAGTTCCTAATTCCACAGGTCCTACTTTTTCTTCTTTTAAGAAAATCGATCCTGCTTCTCCTGGTAAATCAATTCCTGTTCTTTTTAAAAATCCAAATTTATTTAAATATTCATAGTACTTATGCACTCCAATCTTCTGACCTAATCCTATAAAAATAGGATTACAAGAATTCATTAATGCTTGCCTCAAGCTTTCTTTTCCATGTGGGTTGTAATATCTCCAACATTTCATTCTAACTCCTGCAATCTCTATGGATCCAGTACAAGTAAATTCTCCCTCCTTATCTGGAGTTGTAATTCCTTCTTCTAAAGCTGCTGATGCCGTTACTAATTTAAACGTTGAGCCTGGTTCATATGTATCAGAAACTGCCTTATTTCTCCACATTTGCTGAAGTGCTGTATTTTTATCTTTTTGTTCCATTGTGTCCCAAACATTTTTGAGTTCTTCTGTATTTGGCTCATATGGTGTGTTTAAGTTATAATTTGGATAACCTGCCAAAGCAAGCACATCCCCCGTTTTTGGATCCATAATAATGACATTTCCGCCGTCTGTACATACATTATCTATACATGCCTCTTTTAAATATTTTTCAGCAATTCCTTGTATAGTAGCATCTATGGATAAAACTAAATCATCTCCATCTATAGCACTTTGATAAGTTTCCGTTGTATCTTCTATATCCCCTCCGCTTGCATCCCTCATTTTGATAATTTTTCCTTGTGTCCCTTGTAATGTTTTATCATATATAGCCTCTATTCCATCTAATCCTTGATTATCACTTCCACAAAATCCTATTACTTGTGATGCCAAATTATTGAGTGGATAATATCTTTTTGTATCTTCGTCAATATTAATTCCCGACTCTATTTGATTTTCTTGCATCCATACACGTAGTTCATCTGCTTTTTCTTTATCTACCTTTTTTATAATAGTTTCAATTGCACTTCTCTTCTTTACTTTTTTTAACACAGTTTCATAGTCTAACTCAAAAATATCGGAAAATGCCTTAGCTACTTTTTCTTTGTTTTCCTCTGCAATATTGGTAGGATTTACTGTAATAGTCTGAACTGTAGAACTAACTGCTAAAATAGTTTTACCTGTTGCATCATAAATGGTTCCTCTTTTTGGGTTAATATTTCTATCTAAGGTTTGCTGCACATAGGCCATTGTTTGTAATTCTTCTCCTTGTACAAACTGGATAAAACCTACTCTTACAATTAATCCGGTTAGCAAAAAACAGACCACAAACAATTCCCATTTAATTCTTTTTTTCCTAGTAATATTTCCTGAACTTTCTGCAATTTTTACCTGTTTTCTATTTTTTTTGTTAAAATCTATTTTTCTTTTGTTTTTTAATCTCTTTATTTCTTTTTGTGAATCTTGTTTTTCTAATTTTTTCTTTTCTTTATGTTTTATTTTTTGAATTTTTGTCTTTCCTCTCATAAAAAAACCTCAACTTTTTTCATATATTACTAACATCTTTATGAAAAAGTTGAGATTTTATTCTCCAAAAATAGATTGTATCACTTGGCTAAACCAATTTCCATCTTCATCCATATGAATTTCTTCTACTGCTGGTTCAATATAATCTTTTTTTGGTAAATTAATATATTTTTTTTGCGAATTATCTAATTTTTGCATTCCTAAAGTAGTTTTTGCTGCTTGCTCTATATTGGTTAAATTCAAACTTTGCTCTATTCCCACTCGTAATTGCTCATTTTCTTTTTGAATAACACTTAAATTATTTTTTAATTCTTCTTTCTTATTAAAAGTTACAGCGATGAGTGAATTTCTATATCCTATTGCAAATAAAACCGAAAATCCCACTGCAATATAAAGAATAGCTTTTACATTCGGCTTTAATTTTCTTTTGACAGCTTTCTTTTTGGCCTTTTTTACTACTCTTTTTTTTGTTTTTATATATTCTGGTTCAAGTTTTCTAGGACTGGTTTCATATTGATATGACATGAGAATTCACTTACCTCCTTTCAAAAATTCTTAGTTTTGCACTTTTAGATCTAGAATTTTCTTTTTGTTCTTCTTCTGTTGCAATAATCGGTTTTTTCGTAATAATTTTTCCATAAGATACACAACCACATACACAATATGGTAAATCTTTTGGGCAGGTGCAAACTCCTTCCTCCTCTATATATGCTTTTTTTACTGCTCTATCTTCTAATGAATGAAAAGTAATAACGCATAAACGGCCACCTTTTTTTAAACATTGTATACTTTGTTTCACTGTATTGACTAATGGTTCTATTTCATTATTTACTTCTATACGAATTGCTTGAAATGTTCTTTTTGCTGGATGTCCATCATTTTGTTTAGATAAAGGAATGGATTTTTTTATAATTTCTACTAATTCATCTGTAGTCTGAATTTCTTTTTGTTCTCTTTGTTTTATAATATTACTTACAATTTTTCTTGCGAATCTTTCTTCCCCATAATTTTCTAAAATATGTACTAATTTTTCTTCTGAATAGTGATTCACTACCTCTTTTGCAGTAAGCAATTGGCTCTTGTCCATTCTCATGTCTAATATTCCTGTTCCCATGTAACTAAAGCCTCTTTCTCTTTCATCTAATTGATAAGAAGATACTCCTAGGTCTAGTAATATACCATCTACTTCATGAATGTTTAGATTTTGTAAAATATTCTGTATATTTTGATGATTATCATGTACGTAAATTACATTTGAAAATTTCTGTAGTTTATTTTTTGCCGCTTGTAATGCCTCTTCATCTCGATCAATTCCTATTAATAACCCTTTTTCTGATAATTGATTAGCAATTTCAAAACTATGTCCTGCTCCCCCTAATGTTCCATCTACGTAAATTCCATCTTTTTTTATTTTTAAGGCTTCAATACATTCCTTTAGCATAACAGGTTTGTGTACAAATTCCAATTGATTCTCCTCTTACTACAATTTTTCTTATATAGCACAAGCAGTTGGTAACCATAAAAGCTACCAACTGTTGTCTTTTTTCTTCCGTACCCTTTTATTTATCTTTCGCAAGAAAAGTTTTTTATTCTTTTCTTTTGTTTTTTATATAGTTTTCCTTTTGTAGTTCTACTACTCTTTTGTAAAATTTATATAAACTTTATAAAAAAGATTATATACCGAGCATTGTCATATTTTCTGCTATTGCATCTGCTGATATATTTTCATCACTGTTATATGCTTTCCAATTTGCTTGATTCCAAATTTCAAGTCTAGTTCCCACACCAATAATCACTGCATCTTTTTCTAATTTTGCATATTCTCTCAAATTACTTGCAATGAGAAATCTACCTTGTTTATCTATTTCGCACTCCATTGCTCCTGATAAAAAGAACCTTACAAAATCTCTTGCATTTTTGTTTGTAAGTGGAAGGGATTTTAATTTTTCCTCAAAGTTTGTCCACTCATTCTGTGAAAAACAAAACAAGCAACCATCTAATCCTTTTGTTACTATGAACTTTTCTCCAATATCTTCTCGTAGTTTTGCTGGCATAATAAGTCTACCTTTTGCATCTAGAGAATGCTCATATTCACCGATTAACACTTTGATTCACCTCCATGTTTTTTATGCCACTTTATACCACTTCGCTCCACTTTTCTTAAATTTTAATACAAAATATTAGAAAATGCAATAGTTTTTTCAATATTTTTTGAACTTTTTTCTTAGAGGCACAAATGTTTGCTCGTTTTTCATGTTTATATTCCCCATTTTTTAGGATATTTTTCAACAAAAAAAATACACTATTTTCTAGTGTATTCTTTATTTCTCTCTTGCTTTTACAATTAATCTTTGTTGTCCGTAATTTGTACAAGTAATTAATGTAATTTCCCTCTTTCCATTTGTTAATTGACTCGTACATCTTGTATCTGTTGGTTCTACAACGTATCTATCATATACTGTATATGTAATGGTTCTTCCACTATTATCTGTTAATTCAATTACATCACCATTCGTAATTTCATTTAATCTTCCAAACATAGTTTTATTTTTATAGTTATGTCCTACTATACAATAATTTCCTACTTCATTTGGTGCAGGTCCCCAATATTTATTAACAGAGATTTTTAATAATTCTTCCGAAGTTTCTGCTAGTACTGGATAATTAATTTCTAGTCTTGGAATATTTAATACTGCTTCAATATTATACTCTCCACTCGTTGTTTGAACTTTCTTTTCAACCGGTTCTTCTTCCACAATAGGAATCGGCTCTGGTTCAGCTTCTATTTGCTCGCTCATAGCAACAACAATAACATCATTTTCTTCTACTTTTTTAATAGTACTATCACTTTGAATAGCAGCTAATATTTCTTGTGATACTTCTTCACTTGCAGTTCTGTCATATTCTGCATATATATAATAGGAGAATAATAAGCATACTAAAAGAATCGCAAAAGCACATTGAAATTTATACCATTTCTTTTTTCTGCGAAGCTCGGGAGTCACATATAATTTTTTGGTAATTAAAATTTGATTCACGCTTTTTTCTCCCACCTTTCTTCTTGTATTATATCAATTTTTTTATTGGCTTGCAACATTTTTTTCAAAAATTTGGTTGGTAATTTCAGCAAACTGCTCTATAGTTAAATTTTCTCCTCGAATATTCTCATCTATGTGCAAATTCTGTAATATCTTTTGCATAGTTGTTTTTTCTAATTTTTGACTAACAGCATTTAAAAAAGTTTTTCTTCTTTGCATAAAAGCTAATTGAATCATTTCAAAAAATAATTTTTCATCTTTTACTTTTACACAAGGATTATCTCTGATTTGTAGTTGTATTACTTGTGAATCTACCTTAGGTTCTGGGATAAAACTTTTACTAGGAACTGTTAGTATGTTTCTAGCTTTGCTATAATAGTCAATAGCATACGTAATACTTCCTGATAATCTTTCTCCTGTTTTTGCTGTTAACCTTTGTGCAACTTCTTTTTGTACCATTATTGTTATACTGGCAACTGGCAATTTATCTTCTAATAATTTCATAACGATAGGAGTAGTAATATAATAAGGTAAATTAGCTACAATTTTTACTGATAAACAATTTTCTTGCTCAATAAGCTTTTGCAAATTTACTTTTAAAATATCCTGCTCTATTACTGTAAAATTTGAGTATAATTTAAATCTATCTTGTAAAATAGTTATCATTCTTGTATCTAATTCAATAGCAATCACTTTTTTTGCTTTTTCTAGTAAACATTGTGTAAGAGTTCCTAAACCTGGTCCAATTTCAATAACTAAATCTTCTTTTGTAATTTGAGCAGCATCAACAATTCCTGCTATAACTTCATCATCTATTAAAAAATTTTGCCCTAGTTTTTTACTAGCTGTTAAATGATATTTTTTTAATAAATACATCGTTTCTTGGTAACTATTCACTATATAACTTCCTCTCTTTCAGCATTATTATACCATATCGTTTTTATTGTGTCTACATTTCATAATTTTCAGTATGCTTTAAGAAACTTTGCTTTTCGTTGATGAGAATCTCTATAACATCAAATTGAATTGGATTTTCTAGTAAATTATTTTTAGCTAAATAATATGTTGCTACATAACAAATATTTCTTTTCTTTTGCATTGTTACAGCTTCTATAGGAAGTCCATATTTTTCATTTGTTCTTAATTTTACTTCTATAAAGACTATCGTTTGTTTCTTTTTAGCAATAATATCGATTTCCTTATGATGAAAATAAAAATTTTTTTCTAGAATTTTATATTGATTAGCTTCTAAATAGCAAACGGCTATTTCTTCACCTAGTTTTCCAAGTACCTTTTGATTCATTTTTTCTCCTTTAACCTATATATATTTCCTATATTCTCAACAACTCCTTCAATTTCCATAATGCTTAGCTTTTGCAAGATTTGTTGTGGCTTATCTTGCATTTTTTGTATGATTTCATTAATGCTATGTGGCCTTTGTAATAAAATTTGATAAATTTTGTTTTCTTCCGAATGCTTGGTATCGATTAGTTTTACAGGAGTAGTAAGAGGTACTAAGTATCTTGTATCTAATTGGCTCATGATTTGCGTAGATTGAAATATCATTGTTGCCCCTTTTTCTAATAACTGTTGGATTCCTTTCGCATTTTTACTATCTAATGGATTGGGAATAACAAATACTTTTTTATTTTGCTCTTTTGCATAGCCTGCTGTAATTTTAGCACCACTACGAATTCCTGCTTCTATTACTAATACTGCTTGTGATACTTGGCTAATGACTTTATTTCTTTTCGGAAAATTTTTGGTATTTGCCTGCTCTTCTGGCTTATATTGACTGATTAGTAATCCTCCATTTTTTACAATGGCTTGTGCTAAATATGTATTTTCTTCTGGATAAATATGATGAAAACCTCCTCCTAAAACAGCAATTGTTTTTCCTCCCTCTTCTAAACAAGTTTGATGAGCAATCGTATCAATTCCTAAAGCTAGTCCACTAACAATTACTAAACCATTTTTTGTTAACTCACTAGAAAATTTTTTTGCCATTTTCATTCCGTATTCAGTTGCTTTTCTTGAGCCTACTATAGCAATACTTGCTTTTTTTAGTAATTCTTTATTTCCTAAATAATAAATGTTTATTCTTCCTTTCTTCTATACGAGATGGCTTCTAATATGTGTTGCTCTTGGATATATTGACTCTCATCCATATCAGCAATAGTTCTTGCTACTTTTAGAATTTTCATATAGGCTCTCGTTGTTAATTGTAATTTTTGATAAGCATTTTCTAATATTTTTTGGCTTTTTCTGGCTAATGTACAATATTGCTCTATATATTTTGTTTCTAGTTCTGCATTTGTTTGAAATTTTAAATCCTTGTATCTTTCTTTTTGAATTCTTCTTACTTTTTCCACTCTTTTTTGAATTTTTTCAGATGTCTCACTTTTTTGAGAACTAATCAGTTTATCATATCCAATATATTCTATAGGTACAGTGATATCAATTCGATCTATAATCGGTCCACTAATTTTTCTACTATACCTTCTGATTTGCTCTTGTGTACATTTACATTGTTGTTTTGTACCATAATATCCACAAGGACAAGGATTCATGCTTGCAACTAATATAAAATTACAAGGATATGATACACTGATTAAATTTCTATTAATTGTAATTTTTCTTTCTTCTAAAGGTTCTCTTAATCCTTCTAAAACTGCTAATTTTAATTCTGGTAACTCATCTAAAAACAGGACTCCTTGATGGGCTAAACTAATTTCGCCTGGCAAAGGATTTCTCCCTCCTCCTAGCATTGCCGTTGCTGTAATAGAATGATGTGGACTACGAAATGGTCTTTGCAAACTAAGTGACGGTTCATATTGTAATTTTCCACAAATACTATAAATTTGCATAACTTCTAATGCTTCTTCAAAACTAAGCCTTGGTAGAATTCCTGGTAGACATTTAGATAAAATTGTTTTTCCGTGAACCGTGGTCCTCCTATCATAAGTACATGATGTCCTCCTGAGGTTGCAACTTCAAGTGCTCTTTTGGCATTTTCTTGCCCTTTTATTTCTGAAAAATCATATATTATTGGATTTTGCTTTTTTAGAATTGGTGTTTGTGAAGTAATTGGTGTAAAAAGATTTATCTTTTTTTGAAAAAACTCAATGAGCTGTAATAAGCTTTGAACAGGAATGATTTTTAAGTTCTGTACTAAAGAGGCTTCTTGATAATTTTTTTGAGATAAAATAACTTGTGAAATACCTAATTTTTTTGCTTGAATACAAATAGGGAGAATGCCTATACCTGCTTCTAGTTCCCCTTTTAGAGATAATTCTCCTAAGAATAAATAAGATGATACATCTTCTTGTTTTATATACCCCATGGCAGTTAAAATTCCTACAGCTATTGGTAGGTCAAAAAGTGTTCCTTCTTTTTTCAGATTAGCTGGTGCTAAATTAATCACTATTTTCTTATTGCCTAAGGGTATTCCTATATATTTCATTGCTATTTTGACTCGTTCTTTTGCTTCCTTTATGCTAGTAGCGGGAAGTCCTACTATTTCCCATCCGTGGGAAACCATTAGAAACTTCTACTTGGACCTCTACCAGCTTTGCTTCAATACCTTGCAAAGTCATTGTTTTTATATTGACTATCATATTTTTCCTTCCATTTTTTGTAAGTTAGTAATAGTTTATCATATCCTTCTTCCTATTGCAAGAAAAATCGTTCGTCAAATTTTGACAATGTTTGCAAAAAATCAGATACTCTTACTCAAGTATCTGATTTTTTTTACTTTTTAAAAAGATTTTCATAACTATATTTCTTATTTACTTCTATCTCATCCTCTATTTTTAATTTTCTACTTTGTTCAGGGTCACATAAATAACTTCTATATAGCAATGAAAGAATTATTCGAGTTTCTTTTAAAAGGTTTTGTTCACTTAGTGTTTTTTCTAAATTGACATTTAGCATATATGATTTTGATTTTTTTTGCTCTATAAAATTCAATAATGATTTTGGTATTTTTTCTAGTAAATCTTTTGGTAATAATGGCAATATTGTGCTAACCTCTGCTAGAGCATTTTGGTATACTATATTCATATATTTCCTCCCTATATTATTCAGAAATCTCTTTTTCTTCTTTCTTTTTAACTTGGCTATTTTCTTGAACTGGCTCTGCAATTTCTTCTCGTATGGCATTTGTTACCAATTGCCTTTCTGAAGCATTTACAGTACTATCTATGAAAGCTAGGTCATTTAATGTTATACCATTTTCTTTTAAGCTTTTTGTTTCTTTGGCTATATTCATTCTTACAAAACCATTCTCTTCTTGATTTTCTAAGTTAAAGTCTGGAACAAATAGGTGCATATATTCTTTTCTAATCTGATAAGTTTTTGCATCTGGTAAATCTTTTTTATATTCTTCTATTATTTTTTCTTCAAGTTCTGGAACTAAGTCACCTAATCCTAGTTTTTGTAAGCCTGGAATTACACATTCTTTTACTAATCCCGGTACTACATGAGCACTGTATTTTTGTCTTCTTATCTGGGTTACTACACTTGAAACAATATTATCTCTTAAATTATAGTTCCATAATTGTTCTTCTACCTCTCTGTATGCAAATAAAGAATCTTTTTTTATTTCTGGTTCTGTAAGTAGCTTATTGACTTGTTCTCCAGGAAGAAACCAACTTTTTATTCTTGCAAAGAATTTTTTTAATGGAGAAATTTTATCTAAATCTTGTATTTGTTTTATTTTCTTCTGAGAAGCTTGTGATAATATATAATCATATTCTTCTAAGTTTTGAATTCCCTTAAGTACATAATTTACTAAATCTTGTATAATGGCATCTCCTAAAAATGATGAACCTACTATTCCATAATCTTCATTTTCTTCTACATACATAGATAATCCCGCTTTTTTAAATTCTTTTTGTATTTCGATTAGTTTATTATTACATGTAATTCCTAGATTTGGTAACTGACTTCTTACATTTACAAAATTCTCTACATCTTGTATTCCTAAAATTAATTCCGCTAATTTGGAAGACAACTCTCTTGTTTCATTTAATAGATTATTTTTGTATTTTTCTTCAAAATCTTTTGCCTCTTTACTTTCTGTTGACATATTTTTCTCCTTATTTAATTGTTTTTTCATCGTACTCTTTTTGCATTTCTTTTCTAAAAAGCAAAAAGTGAAACCTCTAATTTTCCTTTAGAAGCTCTCTAATCTGTAATATTATCATAATTTCCAGATGCAATTAAATTGGCATATACATCTTCTATTTGATTAATTTCTTTTTCATAATCTTCTTTAATTTGTAAATCACTTTGTAGTTGTGTTTCTCTCATACTTGTGGTTGCATAAAAGGCTGCTGTTAGTACAACAAACATAAATAATACTGTAATTACAACTAATAAAGTAACCGCACCTTTTTGTTTCCTTACCATAGTATTCCTTCCTCTCTTGTAATATTATCCTTATTCTATCACCATTATCTTCTATTCGTCAAGCTGATTCATCCATAAAATTCTCTCTTTTTCTAATAGTTTTCCTACTAATGGATGATTTGTTTTTCCATATTTTTCTTTAATATACTCTCCATTGATCATTTCTAAACATTGTTCTCCTATTTTTCTGAATTTCATGGGCTGATTTGTCTTTTTTATACTTTGCATGATACTTTCCATTCCCTTTAATTTTACAGGACTATGTTCTATTTTAGTAATCCATTCTACTTTTTCTTCTGGCGTCATTTTTTCAAAATTTTCTGCTTTTTTATATTCTTTTGATGCAAGTTTTCCACATTTTTTCCAAAGATTGGGGATTTTTAATTTATTACTTAAAGTTTCTATTTTTTCTCCTAATTCATATACCAAAGACGCAAAACGTAATTCTGTTTTTGTAGTTAATGTAGCACAAAAATCTAATGTTTGCATTTTAGTTTCCAATAACGAACCTTCTAATTCCGGAAAATGAATTTCTAGTAAGTTTGCTTTTTGCAAAGTATGAAAGAATAATGAGGGTTTTCTACATCGCATTGCTTTTTCCCATTCCTGAAAAACTCGTTCTACAGATATAGCTTTTAATTCATCCCTGCAAATTCTCATTTCTTCTAAAGTATCTTGTGTTACCTTAAATTCTAATTGTGCCACAAATCTAGCTACTCGATATACTCTTAAAGCATCTTCCCTAAAATGACAAGAAGTTTTTCTAATTTTCTTTTCCTTTAAATCTTGTATTCCTCCAAATGGGTCTATGATTTTACCGGTTAATACTTCTTTTGCAATGCTATTAATGGTTATGTCTCTTCTTGCTAAATCTTCTCCGTATAGTAACGCCAGTTTCTATTTGAAAGTCTTTGTGCCCACTTCCTGTTTTTGTTTCTTTTCTTGCTAGAGCAAATTCTTTTCCTTCTAATTCCCATACTGCAAATTTTTTTCCTCTATATTTGGCTTGAGGAAATAAATCGCAAAAAGTCTTAGGCGTCATACCTGTAACGCAATAATCTTCATCTTTACAAGGAATATGTAGTAAACTATCTCTTATACTCCCTCCTACTTGATAAAGATTTCCCCCTTTTTCTACTATTTGATTTGCTATTTCTATAATATCCATTGTTTCTTCCTTTTCCTATTTTTTGTTATCTAAATTTTATCATATATATGACCAAACAGTCTATGTTTTTACTTGACATTCTCTATTTTTAATAATATACTTGACATGTACTTCAAATAAGAAAGGAAGGATTTTTGAATGAGTAATATGATAGAAATTAGATGGCATGGCCGTGGTGGTCAAGGTGC
The DNA here is from genome assembly GCA_944386125.1 of uncultured Clostridia bacterium. Classification (GTDB taxonomy): domain Bacteria; phylum Bacillota; class Clostridia; order TANB77; family CAG-508; genus UMGS1663. Next base: position 14,446 of record CALWZX010000033.1, read on the forward strand.
AAAAACAGCTTCACTTTTACTTGCTGATGCTGCTTTTAATACAGGAAAATACATTCAAGGTTTCCCAGAGTATGGTCCTGAAAGAATGGGTGCACCAATTACCGCTTATAATCGTATCAGTTCTGAACCAATTCGTATTCATAGTAATATTTATGAACCAGATTATGTAGTAGTAGTAGATGATACTTTACTTGAATCTGTTGACGTTACTTCAGGTTTAAAAGAAACTGGTGCTATTATTATTAATACAAAGAGAGATAAGGAACATTTGCAGAAATCTTTAAAAGGATATCAAGGAAAAGTTTACACAATTGATGCAAAAGAAATTTCTGAAAAAGCTTTAGGAAGATATTTCCCTAATACACCTATGTTAGCAGCAATTGTAAAGGTTTCTGGAATTATGTCTGATGAAGAATTTTTACAAGATATGCAAGGTTCTTTTAAACATAAATTTGCTAAAAAACCAGAAGTCATTAATGGTAATATGAAAGCTTTAGAAATGGCATTAAGCCAAGTTACACAAATTCAATAAAGGAGTGAGAAGTCAATATGTCAGATGTAAAAATTAATTTGAATAGTCCTGTAGAGGAGTTAACTCCAGGTGGTACTATTTATGATGCAGGTAATGCAAAATGTTTTACAACAGGAGATTGGAGAAGTATCAAACCGATATTTTTATCTGAAAAATGTAAACAATGCGGACTTTGTTTCCCTGTTTGTCCAGAAAATGCTATTCCTGTAGGAAAAGATTTAAAAAGAAAAGATTTTAATTATGATTATTGTAAAGGATGTGGCGTTTGTGCAAAAACATGCCCATTTGGAGCAATTGAAATGAAAGAGGAGGGTGAAGATTAATGAGTATAAGAGAACGTTTAAGTGGAAATGAAGCGTCTGCTGTAGCTATGAGACAAATTAACCCTGATGTAGTAGCAGCCTTCCCTATTACTCCGTCTACAGAAATTCCTCAATATTTTTCTACTTTT
>CALWZX010000034.1 GCA_944386125.1 uncultured Clostridia bacterium
ATAGAAGATGCTATGATTGAAAAAATAAAAAATGTGCTTATTGAGTTAGGAAATGGATTTGCATTTGTAGGAAATCAATATAAGATAACAGTAAGTGATACAGATTATTTTATAGATTTATTATTTTATCATTTAGAATTAAGATGTTATGTTGTGGTGGAATTAAAAGCAAGAAAATTTAAGCCTACTGATGCAGGGCAATTGAATTTTTATTTATCAGCGATAGATGATATGTTAAGAAAAGATGGAGATAATTCAACAATTGGGATATTACTATGTAAAGAAAAAGACAAACTAACAGCAGAATATGCCCTAAAAGATATAAATAAACCTGTTGGCGTAAGTGAATATAAACTTTTACAAGATATACCAGAATATTTGCAATCACAATTACCAAAAGCAGAAGAAATTGAATTACATATTAAAGATATTGAAGAAATAGAAAAACAGCAAGACAATGAAGAATAATACATTATAAAAAATCGTTTTAGATTAAAATATCTAAAGCGATTTTTTTATGGAAATTTTTTATCTACATTAAAAAATAGTTATACTAAAATTTAAAAGGTCAAATAAAAACAGTAAGTAACATAGCTTTATATAGAATTTACATTTATCCAAGCTGTAATATATTTGTAACCAAAATGTAATTAAAAAGTAATAGAATTAACCAAAATAATAATATATAATGTAAAAAGTATAAATGGATAAAAATGGAGAAAACTAAAGGAAAAAAGGAGAGTTTTAAGAATGTTTCAAATCAAAAAAGAGAAAGCAGTAACCCTAATAGCTTTAGTGGTAACCCTAGTTATTTTGATTATCCTCGCGGCGGTCAGCATCAACATGGTATTAGGAGACCAAGGAATATTTAAGAAAGCACAGGAAGGTGCAAATGTTATGCATGATGCAGAAGTAAATATACAGCTTGCGTTTAATAGTATCACAGATGAAATGGATAAAATTATCCAAGGAAGTAGCACACAAAATCCAGAATTACGACAAGACATACCAAATGCTCCAGAACAAATTGATGGAATGACACCAATTAAATTTACAGAACCAACAGATAGCCAAATGGGAACTTACCAAGAGACAAATTGGGATGATAACACTTGGTATGATTATAGCCAAAGTAAATGGGCAAATACCCAAAGTGAAGATGGAAGCATGTGGGTATGGATACCCAGATATGCATATAAAATCACATATACCAATTCAGAAAATAAATCAGAAGGTGGAACAATAGAAGTAAAATTTCTAGAAGGAACATCAGATAACTATTATGAAAACGGAGAGTTAAAAACAGCCAAAAGACAAACAAGTGTAGATGAAACAGTAGATACAACAAGTGATTTTTATGTACATCCAGCATTTACGAATGAAACAAGTATAGGTTTTGCAAATCGGAGGCTGGGATAGTGAACTTACAGGAATATATGTAGCCAAATTTGAAGCAGGATTTCCAGAAGGAAATAATGATACCTTAAGTGTGAAAAGTTCACAGAGTTATACTCAAACAGATGCATGGGTAAATGCCATAGAGGCGGGAACAACAAATAATACATCTCAACCAGCAAGAAATTGGTTAGATGGAATTTATGGAGGAAGTCTACCAAAAATAAGTTATCCCGTATTCCAACCATTAACGTATAGTATGAATTATATTAATACAAGTGACGCATACAATATATGTAAAGCAATGAATGAAAGTGGAAATATTTATGGATTTGCTACAAGCTCGTCAGATATTCATTTGATGAAAAGTAGTGAATGGGGAATGGTAAGCTATTTAAGTTATAGTAAGTATCGGAACAAATGGACAAGAAATAGCTATTAATAATGCAAACCTAAATAGTGGAGGACAAGCAAGAACGGAAGCAAAAGGAAAAAATGGAGTAGATAGTGCATATGGAATTACAGGAATGACTCAAGGAGTAGTAGATGGAGTAGAAACAGTAGTTAAAATAGACGAAATAAAAGCATTAAGTGGAAATACACCAACAGCCACAGGAAGTATGTATGCATGGAATCAACAAGGAGGAGTAGTAGCATCTAGTACAAGAAATATAACGGGAATATATGATATAGCGGGAGGAAGCTCTGAAAGGTCAGCAGATTATATAGCAAATGGTCATACTAGCTTATTAAAATATGGAGGAGCATTAACCTATACAGGAGACTCATTAAATGTAACAAGTACCAAATATACCATGGTGTATCCATATGATAGTAGTGTGGATAATAATACAAAGCAAGATACAGAAGAAAATGTAAATTTGTCAAGTGATGCGAACTATATAAAAAATACGAAGATATACGGAGATGCAATAAGAGAAATATCTATGGCTGGAACAGGTTCTACTTCATGGGAAAATGGATATTCTTTATATAATGGGTTATATGCATGTTTCATGTTAAGGACAGGTAGTTTTGCAGACTCTCTTCATGCTGGTAGATTCTATTTTGCTCGTAGTGGAGGGGATAGCAATTTTACTAATAGCTTCCGTCCTGTAGTAGTGCCTATGTCGTAGCTATTTGGAAATATTTGCCAGAATTCCAATTCAAGGAGTGCTGGCAAAAAATTAATCACATAAATTAACATAAAACAAAAATGTAACACAATTGTCATCAAAAAATAAAATAATTGTAATAGTAAAATATTACCATTTCCTATATAATAAAAAAGGGGATGAAAATGAAAAAAGAAACAGGAATCACATTAATAGCATTAATTGTTACAATTATCATATTACTCATTCTAGTATCAGTAAGTATGAGTATGATTTTAGGCAATCAAGGAATACTAACACATGCCGAGCAAGGGGCAAATGTTATGTATGAAGCAGAAGTAAACACACAAAAGGGATTTAATAGCCTAGTTACAGAGATGGAAAGTTTAGAAAGCACAGAAAGCATCAAAATAAAGGTAGGGGATTATGTAGCATATCACCCAGGAGAAGGTACTTTAGAGCAATATACTATAGAAGGAGAAAACTCAGGTTGGATTGATATAGAAAATAATCCAAATGTATTACAAAATCAAACTGTAAATCAAGAAGATTTTACTTGGAGAGTATTTTCTATTTTAAACAATAATACAGTTGAATTAATTGCTTGTGATACAGATATTACAAAAAATAGAAGTAATATCGGATTTTGTGGAGAACAAGGATACAATAATGCAGTATATTTGTTAAATGATATATGCAATAGTTTATATAGTAATGAACAAAAACAAGCAGTAGCAAGAAGTATAAATATTGAAGATGTACAAAATAAAATAGATGCAAGTAAATGGAACTACCAAGAATATATCAATGAAGAAGATATAGAAAATCCAATATCTTACGGACAGACAAAGCATATAGAAAGTGTGATATATGAATTAAACGAACAAGAAGAAGGAGTATATTATCCAGTAATCTTTGCACAAGAAAAAAAACAACAAAGAATAAAATAGATGATATAGTAATAAAAGGAAACTTAGAAAAAAGTATTCAAATAGAATTAATTACAGAAAATTATAAAAAAGCAAATGATATGGATATAGAGCAAACAGCATGGAAAATGAATGAAGAAATTTTTAATACGAATCCTTTCATTTTAGTTGAAACAAAAAATCATGGAAAGGATGGCAATATCTACAAGGAACTATTAGGCAATTCATATAATACGAATACATGGATTGCATCAAGAGGAGTAAATGTATCCAATATATTTGGAAGTTCATTAAATGGTGTAATATATCCTGCAGGTTTTGGAATTTTTGAATTAGCAGTAAATCAAATAGACTTTCAAGAGATGTATTATACTAACGGATACAAAACAGGAATAACTTCTAATCATATGGCAACTATAAGACCAATTATTACTATTCCTATAGAAAATATGAATATGCAAGTAGGAAATGGAGAAAAAGAAACTCCATGGGAAATTTTATAAAACGATATAAATAAAAGTTACTATATATAGCATGTTTTCAGAATAAAGCTATAAAATATAATATAGTAACTTTTTATTATTGCTAAAATAATATGTTAAAAGTTATAAATGTAAATATAACTAAATCATTATAAAAATCCAATAAAAATGTTTAAAACACTATACAACAGGATAAAATAATGATATAATACTTAAGTGTTTTTTGGAGACACCGCATAAAATAAATGAGGAGTTGGTTAAAGAATGAATATTATTATGCTAGGAGCACAAGGAACAGGAAAAGGAACAGTAGCTGGAATTTTAAGCGAAAAAACAGGTTGGCCTCAGATTTCTACAGGAGATATTTTTAGAAAAAATATCAAAGAAAAAACACCATTAGGAATAGAAGCTGATAAATATATTTCAAAAGGTTGCTTAGTACCAGATGAAATTACAGTACCAATGGTAGTAGAAATACTAGAATCTGATATAGCAAAAGAAGGGGTTATATTAGATGGGTTCCCAAGAACCATAGCTCAAGCACAAAAATTGGATGAAATATTAGCAGAAAGAGGAAAAAAAGTAGATATTGTAGTAAATTTAATAACGCCTAGAGATGAAATATTAGATAGAATTTTAACCAGAAGAGTATGTTCTAATCAAGAATGCAAGGCAACATATAATTTAAAAATGCATCCACCAAAAGTAGAAGGCATTTGCGATAAATGTGGTTCTCCTTTAGTACAAAGAGATGATGATAAAGATCCGGATGCTATTAAACAAAGACTAGCAATTTATGACGAAAAAACAAGCCCATTAATTGAATATTATGAGAAAAAAGGAGTACTTAGAACAGAAGAGGTAAGTACAAGAATTAATCGTTTAGGAAAGCAAGCAGCAGAAGATGTTGTAGAATATATCCAAGAACTAGAAAGAAGTGAAAATCATGGTAACAATTAAATCAAAAGCTGAAATAGAAAAAATGAGAGAAGCTTGTAAAATAGCTGCATTAGCTCAAAAAGCTATAGAAGAAGCAATTAAGCCAGGAATTTCAACATGGGAATTAGATAAAATTGCAGAAAATACTATGAGAAATCATGGAGCTATTCCTGCAGAAAAAGGGTATCCAAGCGGAATAAAAGGAGTACCAGCATTTCCAGGTTCTATCTGTGCATCTGTCAATGATGAAGTAATACATGGAATTCCTTCTAAAAAAGTTATTTTAAAAGAAGGAGATATAATAAGTGTAGATTTAGTTGCATTTAAAGATGGATTTAATGGAGATTGTGCAAGAACGTATACTGTAGGAAAAGTTGATAAAGAAACGCAAAGATTAATAGATGTAACGAAACAATCCTTTTTCGAAGGAATTCAATATGCTAAAAAAGGTTTTCGTTTAGGTGATATTTGTCATGCTATAGGAAGTTATGTAGAAAACAATGGATTTAGTGTAGTAAAAGAATTTCAAGGTCATGGAATAGGAAGACAAATGCATGAAGATCCAGGAATTCCTAATTACGGAAAACCAGGAAGGGGAATTCGTTTAGAACCGGGAATGACACTTGCCATAGAACCAATGGTAATCTATGGAGGAGATGGAATTTTACAATTAGATGATGGATGGACGATTATCACAGAGGATGGAACAAACGCTGCTCATTATGAAAATACAATTTTAATTACAGAAAATGAGCCAGAAGTATTGACTTTACTATAAAAATGTTATATACTATATAAGCTATTAGTAGTTAAATCAAGAATTATGCATAATTCTTGATTTAATCCGTATAAAAGCTATATATATAAAAGAAAAATAGCAAGAAATTTGGAGGGGAATATGTCGAAAGAGGATGTTATTGAAGTAGAAGGAACCGTTGTAGAAACATTACCAAATACAACTTTTAAAGTAGAACTTGAAAATGGACATCAAATATTAGCTCATATCTCTGGAAAATTAAGAATGAATTATATTAAAATTTTACCAGGAGATAAAGTAAAAGTAGAACTTTCACCATATGATTTAACTAGGGGAAGAATTACTTGGAGAGCAAAATAAAAACGTAACCCAAAAATTCATATAAATTTATCATCTAAAGCAGGAGGTGGATGAAATGAAAGTTAGACCATCAGTAAAAAAGATGTGCGAAAAATGTAAAGTAATTAAAAGAAAAGGTGTCATCAGAGTAATTTGCGAAAACCCTAAACATAAACAAAGACAAGGGTAATTACATAATTTATTTGATATTAGCACAAGTCTAGAGGCGGCTGTAAATAGATTTGTGTTTATATACATGTCTATAGACTATTTAAAGATTGGACAAAATCCAATGCATTTCACCTTTAAATACGAGAGGTAGACAAAAAATAGATAAAAGATTAACAAAATATTGTGGAGGTGCTAAAAAAATGGCTCGTATAGCAGGAGTAGATTTACCTAGAGAAAAAAGAGTAGAAGTAGGACTAACATACATTTATGGAATAGGACTATCAACTTCTCAAAAAATATTAAAAGAAGCTGGAGTAAATCCAGATACAAGAGTTAAAGACTTAACTGGAGAACAAGAACAAGCAATTAGAAAAGCAATGGAAGGAATCACAGTTGAGGGTGACTTAAGAAGAGAAGTAGCTCTAAACATTAAAAGACTTACAGAAATAGGTTGTTATAGAGGATTAAGACATAGAAGAAGTCTTCCAGTAAGAGGACAAAGAACAAAAACTAATGCTCGTACAAGAAAAGGACCTAGAAAATTAGTAAGCAAGAGCAAAAAAACAGTTTAAAAGAATGTAAATAAAATAGGAGGTAACCTTAAATGGCAAAAGCTGTAGCAAAAAGAACAACAACTAGAAGAAGAGATAGAAAAAATATCGAAAAAGGTATGGCTCATATTCATTCTAGTTTCAATAATACAATCGTTACAATAACAGATGTTCAAGGAAATGCAATTTCTTGGGCAAGTGCTGGAGAACTTGGATTCAAAGGTTCAAGAAAAAGCACACCTTTTGCAGCAGGAGAAGCTGCAGAAACAGCTGCTAAAGCAGCAATGGAGCATGGATTAAAAACAGTAGAAGTATTTGTTAAAGGTCCAGGTTCAGGACGTGAAGCAGCCATTCGTTCATTACAAACAGCAGGATTAGAAATTAGTAGCATCAAAGATGTTACACCAATCCCACACAATGGTTGTAGACCACCAAAAAGACGTAGAGTATAGTCGTATAAATATTAAGGAGGAAATAAAAAATGGCAAGATATAAAGACGAACAATGTCGTATATGCCGTAGAGAAGGACAAAAGTTATTCTTAAAAGGTTCAAGATGTTATACAGATAAATGCAGTATTTCTAGAAGAAACTACGCTCCTGGACAAAATGGACAAAAAAAGAAAAAACTTTCTGAATACGGTACTCAATTAAGAGAAAAACAAAAAACAAAAGCTTTCTATGGTGTTGGAGAAAAACAATTCAGAAAATATTTTGAAATGGCTTCTAACACAAAAGGAAAAACTGGTGAAGTCTTATTACAATTATTAGAAAGTAGATTAGACAATGTAGTATACAGATTAGGATTTGGAAGCTCAAGAGCACAATCAAGAATGATGGTAACTCATGGAACTTTTGAAGTAAATGGTAAAAAAGTAGATATTCCATCTTACATTGTAAAACCAGGAGATGTTATTGCTGTTAGAGAAATTAGAAAAGATAATGGATTTATCAAACAAAATATGGAAACAAATGCAGCAAGACCAGTTCCAGCTTGGCTTGAAAAAGATGCAGAAAAATTAAGTGGAAAAGTTGTTAGATTAGCACAAAGAGAAGATGTTGATTTACCAGTAGAAGAACACTTAATAGTAGAGCTTTACTCTAAATAATAGAAAAATAAAAAAGTATAAGATTATATTTTTAAGAAGTAAAGTAATAGGGGTAGTAAAAAAATGGCTAAATGAAATAACCTTGAGCTTAAAACTTCTAAAAGTAGGAGGTAAAAATGATAGAATTTGAAAGACCAAATATTAAATGCTTAGAAATAGACAATGAAAACAATTATGCAAAATTTGTCTGTGAGCCATTAGAGCGTGGTTATGGAGTAACAATTGGAAACTCTTTAAGAAGAATATTACTTTCTTCTTTACCAGGCGCAGCCATCACAAGCGTTAAAATTGAAGGCGTAGTTCATGAATTTTCTACAATTCCTAATGTTGTAGAAGATGTGCCAGAAATCATTGTTAACTTAAAAATGGTAAGATTAAAAGTTCATGACAATGAGGAAAAAACAATCCGTATTAATATGGATGGAGAAGGAGAAATAAAAGCTGGTGACATTATTACAGACGGAAGTGTAGAAATATTAAATCCAGATTTACATATAGCAACACTTGCAGAAGGAGCTCATTTTGAAGCAGAAATGACAGTAAATAAAGGTAGAGGATATAATTCTGCTGAGAAAAATAAAAAAGATAATCAACCTTTAGGTGTATTACCAATTGATTCTATATATACTCCTGTAAAAAAAGTGAATTATGCAGTACAAAATACAAGAGTTGGTCAAATGGTAGATTATGATAAATTAACAATAGAAGTATGGACAGATGGTAGTTTAGCTCCTTATGAAGCACTAAGCTTAGCAGCAAAAGTTATGACAAGCCATTTAGAACTATTTATTGATTTATCTGAAGCAGCTAAGAGTACACAAGTTATGGTAGAAAAAGAAGAAAATAAGAAAGAAAAAGTTTTAGAAATGTCTATAGAAGACTTAGAATTATCAGTTCGTTCATTTAATTGTTTAAAGAGAGCTGGTATATCTACAGTTGAAGATATTACTAATATGACAGAATCTGAAATGATGAAGGTTAGAAACTTAGGAAAGAAATCTTTAGATGAAGTAACTGCAAAATTACATTCACTAGGATTAGACTTTGCTAAGGAAGAAGAATAACAAGGAGGGAAATAAATTGGCAACAAATAGAAAATTAGGTAGAACAACAGATATTCGTATGGCTATGTTAAGAAATTTACTTACTGATTTAATGCTTCATGAAGAAATTAGAACAACTGAAGCTAGAGCTAAAGAAGTAAAAGCTATGGCTGATAGTATGATTGCATTAGCAGTAAAAGAAAAAGATAATTTCGAAACTGTTGATATGAAAGTTGTTAAAGCTAAATTAGATAGCAAGGGAAATAAAGAAACAGAACTTGTAAAAAGCAAAAACGGAAAAGAATACTTAAAAGTTGTAAAAGTAGAAACTGTTGAAAAAAGACAAAAAGATATGCCAACTAGATTAAATGCTAGAAGAAAAATGATGAAATTATTAAATAAAGTAAAAGATGAAAAAGGAAACAATATTGACTTACCATCTAAATTATTTAATGAAATAGCACCAAAATATGAAGGAAGAGTTGGAGGATATACAACTATTATTAAAGTAGGACAACGTAGAGGAGACGCAGCTGAAACTGTTATATTAAAATTAGTATAAGGTAAAAAAGCAGAAGATTTTTGAAAAAAAGTTTTCTGCTTTTTATCAAAAAGGAGCAAAAAATGAAAAAACCAGAATTATTAGCACCAGCAGGTTCTTTTGCAAAGGCAAAAGTAGCCTTTATGTATGGAGCAGATGCTGTTTATGCAGGAACATCAACATTATCTTTAAGAACAAGAGCAGAAATGCAAGATAATGACTTAGCAAATACAATTCAATATGCCCACTCAATAGGAAAAAAGGTATATACTGCTATTAATATTTATGCACCAGATGATTTTTATGAAGAAATTAGAGTGCAAGCTAAAATGCTAAATGATTTACAAGTAGATGGAATTATTGTAGCAGATGGAGGAGTAGTAGAAGCAATAAAAGAAGTTGCGCCTAACATTCCTATTCACATTAGTACACAGGCCAATACTATAAGTTATCACTCAGCTAACTTTTGGTACCATAATGGAGCCAAAAGAGTTATATTAGGAAGAGAATTAACCAAAAAACAAATACAAGATATTATAAAAAATAAGCCAGAAGATTTAGAAGTAGAAATGTTTATTCATGGAGCAATATGCTTTGGATATTCAGGAAGATGTTTTCTAAGTGATTTCCTAGCAGGAAGAAGTGCTAACTTAGGAGATTGTGCACAAAGTTGTAGATGGGCATATAATGTGTATGTGGAAGAAAAAAATAATCCAGGCAACTTAATGCCAGTAGATTATGATGATAAAGGAACATACATTTTTTCTTCTAAAGATATGTGTTTAATTAGAGAAATACCTGAAATTATAGAAATGGGTGTAGATAGCTTAAAAATAGAGGGAAGATTAAAAACGGATTACTATTTAGCATCTGTAGTCAATAGTTACCGTAATGCAATAGACGATTATTGTAATGATCCAGAAAATTATGATTATACAAAATATTTAGCTGAATTAGAGAAAACAAAAACACGAGGATTAACAACATTTTATTTTAACTCTCGAGAAAATCAAGATATTCAGGAATACGAAGGAAAACAGTATAATACAGCTTATGAATATGCTGGAAAAGTTGTAGGAAAAGATGGAGAAAAAACAATATTAGAAATAAAAAATAAACTTTCTATTGGAGACGAATTGGAAATTATTATTCCTTACAAAATTAACACGCAAAAATTACAAATTGAAAAAGTATGGGATATAGAAACAGATGAAGAAATCCCATGTGTTAACCCAGGAAAAGCAGAACAAAAAGTAAAAATAAAATTGCCAATTATAGTAGAAAATGGATGGATTTTAAGAAGAAAGAAATAAGAAAAGTGGCTTCGCCGCATGAAAAAATATACTTTGCTTAAAATAAGCAGAGTATATTTTTTTGCGTTTAAGAAAGTTTTGTAGCAATATAGAAGCCAACAGGTATAATGAGCAAAAAGTAGAATTGTTGTATATGCATAGAAGGAACTAAAATAAGAGTAGAACCTAAAACAAATCCTACTATTGCATACATGGTTTGTATAGGATATAATTTTAGCAAATAACGAATACATAATAAAAAAACAATAGAGCCCAAGACTGCGCCAATTCCCATAGGAAGTAAGATTGTAAAATTTAAAGAACTAATAGCCTCTAAATAAATATAGTAACTTCCAAGACACATAAGAATTACACTACTACTAACACCAGGAAAAACAATACCAATAGACATACAAAAACCGCAAAAGATCAAAAAAGGAAAAGTTGGTGTAACTGTATTCAAATGTGAAGGTAATATATTTTCCAAAAGTAATAATAATAATCCAATTAAAAAAGCAAAAAAAGTATATAATAAATAATGAAGTCTAAATCTTTTGTTGTTTTTGCTATGAGTTTCCTTTAATAGAGAGGGAATAGAACCAATAATCAATCCAATAAACAATAATTTTGTAGGAATTTCAAAATTAGCAAATAAATAATTTAATACATTCCCAAAAAGTACTGCTCCAATACCAATGCCAATAAAAAAAGGAAGTAAAAATAAAAAGTTTTCTTTAAAATGGCGAAAAATTCCGGAGAATACTATCAATTAATTTTTCATAAATACCAAAGATCACACAAAGAACACCACTACTAATACCGGGAAGAATAGCACCAGCTCCTAGAGCAATTCCTTGCAATATGCGTTTTATAAAAATCATAAATACCCCCTAAAAATATATATTCTAAAAAATAAAGAAGTATGATACAATACGAAGAGAAAAGAAAGGAGCAAAAGTATATGGAAATGTCTGTTAAACAAAAAATAGCTCAAATGTTAATATGTACTCCATCAGTAAAAAATTTTGAAAAAGATGTAAGAACACTTATAGAAGAGTATCAAATAGGCGGAATTATCTTATATAGTAAACACTATAATAGCTATCAGGAAATGCTAGAAAAAATAAATTATATAAAACAATATAGTAGAAATGTTGCAACTCCTGTATGGATAGCAATTGATCAAGAAGGTGGAAGAGTTAATCGATTTCCTGATGAAATAAAAAATATAAAGAATGCGAGAAGTATAGGAAAAACAAACAATGTACATTTAGCAGAAGAGATGGGGAAAATTACAGGAGAGATGTTAAATAAGACGGGAATTCATATGAATTTTGCTCATGTATTAGATATAGAACACTATGAAGAAAATACATCTATTGGAAATAGAGCTTATGGTAAAGATAAAAATACTGTTATTTCTATGGGTATTCCTGTTATGAAAGCACTGCAAAAAGAAAATATTATAGCAGTTGCAAAACATTTCCCAGGGCATGGCTTAAGCAAAGTGGATTCACATTTTTTTATTCCACGTATTACGGAAAAAGAAGAGGTATTAAGAAACGAAGAACTAAAACCTTTTGCAATAGCTATACAAGAAGGTGCAGATGCTATTATGTTAGGGCATTTGTTAATAGAAGCATGGGACGCAAAAACACCTGCATCTTTATCGGAACATATAGTTACCAATATATTAAAAAATGAACTTAACTTTGAAGGATTAATTATTACAGATGATTTAAAAATGTTAGCAATTCGACTAATGTATTCTATGGAAGAGGCTGTAAGTAAAGCTATAATTGCAGGAAATGATAGTATCATATTAGGTTTGGAAACTAATAAAATTCTAAGTATTATAGAAAAAGTGGAAAAACGAATTTTTAGAGGAATCATACCTTTAGAGAAAGTAGATAAAAGTGTGAATAAAATTATACAAATGAAGAAAAAATATAAAATAGGAAACGAACCAGCTAAGCGGAATCAATATACTAAGTATAAATGAAAAGATAGAAAAATTAAATAAACAAATAGAAAGCGAGGGAATAGTAAATGACAGAAAAAGAAAAAGTAAAACGTGGTTTATTATATAATCCTAATTATGATGAAGAATTAATAAGAGAAAGAACTCAGGCACAAGAACTATGCTATGAGTATAATCAATTACCACCTAGTAAACTAGGAGAAAGAACCAAAATATTAGAAAAACTATTCAAAAAATTAGGAAAGAAAACTTTAATAGAACAGCCATTTTTTTGTGATTATGGATATAATATAGAAGTAGGACAAAACTTTTATGCAAATCATAATCTTGTTATATTAGATGGAACAACTGTAAAAATAGGAGATAATGTATTTATAGGACCTAATTGTGGAATTTATACAGCAGGTCATCCAATAAATGAAAAGCAGAGAAATGAAGGACTAGAATATGCAAAAAAGATAATTATTGGAAATTCTGTATGGATAGGGGGAAATGTAACTATATTACCAGGAGTAACTATTGGTGATAATGTAGTAATAGGAGCGGGAAGTGTAGTAACCAAGGATATTCCAAGTAACTCTATAGCTTATGGAAATCCTTGCAAAGTAAAAAAAGAAAATCCAGTAAATTAAAGCTGGATTTAATCTTTAATTTCTTTTGCTAATTTTCCAATAGCTTTGGTTTCAATTCTTGATACATAGCAACGTAGTTATGACAAAAAGAAAAAAGTAGTAATCCTAAATTTTTTTACAATGCATATATATGAATAAGGAGGCTTTATAATGGAGAATGTTATTTGTATATATGACGATACAAAAGAAAACTTAGAGATAATATTACAAAGAATTTACGAAAATTATATAGAAAGAGAAATATTAAATGGATAATATCCACATTCTCAATAGTCATGAATATAAAGTTCGGCATATATATAAGATTATCGAAAGAGGATTTAAAACCGGGGGAGTCAGAGAGTATTTCTAATCAACGTTCCTTATTAAAAACATTTTGCAAAAATAAAAAATTACATATAGTAAATGAATATGTAGATGATGGAATTAGTGGAACTACTTTTCAAAGACCATCTTTTGAAAAGATGATACAAGATATAGAAAATAAAAAAATCAATATGATAATTACTAAAGATTTATCAAGACTGGGACGTGACTATATTGGAACGGGGTATTATTTAGAAAAATATTTTCCAGAAAAACATATTAGATACATATCTTTGCTAGATGGAATTGATACAGGAATAGATAATACATTTAATGATATTACTCCTTTTAAATCTGTTCTTAATGATATGTATGCAAAAGATATTTCCAATAAAATAAAAAGTGTAAAACATAATAAACAAACTTTGGGGCTGTTTATAGGAGGAAAAGCTCCTTTTGGATATCAATTAAATAGAAAAAGACAAGCGAATCAATTATTTGTAGACGAAGAAGCAAAGGAAATTATTCAAAGAATTTTTAAAGAAGCTTGTAGCGGAAAATCTTGTAGAGCCATAGCCATGAATTTAACTTTAGATAAGATTCCAACTCCATCACAATATGCAATAGCACATGGTAATAAAGTAGCTAAAATAAGTAAAATTTGGACATCTGCACGAATAAGAGAGATTCTTTTAAATGAAGTTTATATAGGAAATATGGTACAAGGTAGAATGAAAAAAGTAAGCTATAAATCTAAGAAGAATATTAGACTTCCTCAAGAAGAGTGGAAAGTAGTAGAGAACACGCATGAGGCAATAATAGAAAAAGAAATCTTTGTAAAAGCAAATGAAATGCTTACAAGTAGAAAACAAACAAGAGTAAAAAAACATGACTACTTGCTAAAAGGGTTGGTATATTGTCATGAATGTGGAAAGAAAATGGGGATTTCACCTAGAAAGCTTTCTCAAGGTGAGGTTTACTATTTTAGGTGTAATACCTATACAGCTAATGCAAAATTAGGGTATTGTACATCACATTATATAAGAATGGATGTAGTTGAAAGAATAGTATATTCTCAAATTCAGCAAATACTAAATAGTTTTGATAAAGAAAAAATAAGGAAGCTAATAGAGCAAAAGTTACAAGAAAAAAATAATATATCAGAAAAAGTTTTAGAAGAACAAAAAGCAAAACTCTTAAAAATTTGCTTTGAAATAGATAACTTATATAATGATAAGTTAAAAGAAATCATAACAATAGAAGATTTTCAAAGATTATATAAACAAAAACAAGAAGAAAAAAAGAAAATTCAAAAAAAGATAAAAGAACTAAATAACGATAAACAAGAAGAAATCAATAATATAAACAATCCTCCTATCAATAGAGAAATAATCATACAACTAATTCATAAAATAGAAATAGCAGAAGATAAAAAAGTATATATGTATTTTAAATTTAATAAATGATATAGAATAATTTTCATAAAAATAAACATATTAATAAAACGAAGGCATTCCAAGAATAGAAAAGAATGCCTTTTTGACTAATATAAAGAAGAATATAATGAAATATTGTAAAAATAAGAAGGGAGATTTATGAAAAAATTATATTATAATGGAGATTTTATTACATTAGAAAATAAAAATGTACAAGCTATTTTAATAGAAGATAATATAATAAAAAAAGCAGGAACATTAGAAGATTTAAGGCAGTATAAAGATAATGATACACAAATATATGATTTGCAGGGAAAAACTATGATGCCTTCCTTTATTGATGCTCATAGTCATTTCTCAGGGGTAGCCAATCATTTTTTAAAAGTTAATCTAGAAGGATGT
>CALWZX010000035.1 GCA_944386125.1 uncultured Clostridia bacterium
TGGGTAAAAGCTAATAATATTTATAAAAATCATTTTTAAATTAGATTTCAAATTTAACTTATATGTTAAAATGTCATAAATTTATGACATTTTTTTTGATTGATTTGAATAGGGTTTCCCGTCTTTTTTTAAACTATAGCTCCAATTTTATCTATAATTATCTTGTAAAAATTCCTTTCTCATTATAAAATACATTTAGTTGATTTTAAGGAAAGGATGGTAGATATGGCTTTAGATTATTCCGTAATCGGAGGACGCATAAAACGAGCTAGAAAATCTAAAAGAATGACCCAAGTCGAGCTATCTGAAAGAATGAATGTATCCATCGCTTACTTAAGCAAAGTAGAAAGTGGTCGCATACATTTAAATTTACCTAGACTATCCCAAATTTGTTCTATTTTAGATGTTTCCGAAGGACAAATTTTAGATGGTGTTTCTAATGCGTCTAACAAGTACTTAGATTCTGAATTTTCTGATCTACTAAAATTATGTACTCCTAAAAACCAAAAATTAATTTACAAAATCGCTGAAACAATTTATAACGCACAAAATAATTAGTTTCTTATATATATCTTTTTCAAAATAATGCTTTTTTCTGGGCATTATTTTTTCTATGCAAAAAAATAAACTGCTTTAAAAAACAGTTTATCTAATTTTTTCTATACCGTATATCCATAACTTCTTAATAACCAAGTATTATAGTCAAATGGTTCTAATGTTTCAGGCATTCCATAATCTGCTCCATAAGTTTCTACAGTAATATCTTCTATTACTGGTGGATTAACTGGCTCATCCACTCCTTCATCTGCATTTTCATCTCTTGTAACTACTTCTAAGTTAGCAATACTATCTACAATTTCCATTCCTTCAATTACTTTTCCAAAACCTGCATATAATCCATTCATAGTATCTGATTGATCAGCTTGCATAATAAAGAATTGTGAGCTTGCAGAGTTATATCCTTCTGTAGCAAGTGATTGACTAATTGATGTATAGTCTGCTCTTGCCATTCCTATAGTACCTCTTTCAAATTGAATTTTATTTTCGCTATATCCATTAGCTAAGAATTCACCAGGGATTGTATAGTTTTCATCAGCCCCATTGTCCTCTAAATCTTTTAAGGATGCTCCTGATGTTGCATTTAGTTCTCCCCCTTGAATCATGAAATCTGGAATAGTTCTAAAAAATGTTTTATTTTTATAATATCCTCTGTTAGCTAGTCGAATAAAGTTTGCTACTGTATTAGGTGCTTGATCTGGATATAATTCTACTTTTATTGTTCCATAATCTTTAATTTTTATAGAAGCAACTGGTCTTTGTATATTTCTTGTTGCTTTTAAATAAATACCATAGCCTACAGCTGAAATACCTGCAATGGCTAATAGAATTAATAATATGTATAAAAATGTCTTAAAATTTTGTTTTTTGTTATTCATGTTTTTACTCCTTTTATAAATATAAATTATCAAATATAAATTGTTCTTGCATACGCTTTAATGATTGCTTAATAGTTTTTGCTCTAACTTCACCTATTCCTTCAACATCATCCAAAGCTGGAATATCTGCCGCTAAAATATGTTGAAAAGATTTAAAAGATTTTACTAAATTATCTACTATATTTGACGGCATTCTTGGTATTTTACTTAATATTCTATATCCTCTTGTAAATACAGCCACTTCGTCATAATTATCAAAAGCTTCATATCCTAAGAAATTAGCTATGGTCTGTTCTTTCTTTAAATCATCTGTTGTTAAAGTACGGATTTGTTCTAGTACTTTGTCACTACTACGTTTTTTCCCTGGTGCAATATAATCTTTTATAATCAATAGCTCTTCTTTCTCTAAGCCTCCTAATAGTTCATCCAATTGCATTTCTATTAGTCTACCTTCAATGCCTAATTCGTAAATTTCTTTTTGAATTTCTTCTACTATTTTCATAACTAGCTCTGCTCTCTCTATTGCATTAATCACATTTTGTAGTGTTACAATATCATTAAATTCATATTCATTTAATAAATTTAATTTGTTGTCAAATACTTTTTTATATTTCTCTACTGTTTGCAAAGCTTGATTTGCTTCTGTTAAAACTTTTCCGGTATCTTGTAACACATATCTAGCATATCCCTTAAATAAGGTTATTATGTTTCTTCTTTGTGAAATACTAATAACTAATTCTCCTGTTTGTTTCGCAGTACGTTCTGCTGTTCTATGCCTTGTTCCTGTTTCAGAAGTT
Organism: uncultured Clostridia bacterium; assembly: GCA_944386125.1. Lineage (GTDB taxonomy): Bacteria > Bacillota > Clostridia > TANB77 > CAG-508 > UMGS1663. The sequence goes on from CALWZX010000035.1 coordinate 2,234, forward strand.
GCAATTTCAGAAGAAGGTATTAATTGTGTATTTGCATAAAGAATTTTTTTCAAGTCACTACTTAATATAATTGCTCCGTCCATTTTGGCTAATTCATATAATCTAGCTGGGGTATAATCAATATTTAAACTAAAGCCTCCATCTACAATGTCTAAAACTTCTTTGCTATCTCCTATAACAATTAATCCACCGGTCTTTGCTTTTAAAATATTATCTAGCCCTTCTCTTATGGGAGTACCTGGTGCAATAGATTTTAATATTTCTATAATAGAATTTTCTTTGCTAGTTGCCAAAATTCTCATCTCCTATACAAATTATTTGAATAGTTTCATAACTTCCCCTATATTTCTGACCCCTATTATATCTAATTTGTACGTATCTTTCAATAGTTTTTTGTTATTTTCTGGAATAATACATTGTTTAAACCCTAACTTTTCTACTTCTTTTAATCTTTTTTCTATCAAATTAACTGCTCTAATTTCTCCTGTTAACCCCACTTCTCCAATTGCAACTAAATCTTTAGGTATTGGTATATTTTTGTAACTAGAAGCTACTGCTAAAACTACTCCTAGGTCTACAGCAGGCTCTACTAAACGAATTCCACTTACTACATTTAAATATACATCTTGCCTTCCTAAAGGAAGATATGCCTTTTTCTCTAAAACTGCCATTAACACAGTTAATCTATTATAATCTAAACCATTTCCCGTTCTTCTTGGCAGGCTACAAATGGTTTCTGTTGTTAAGGCTTGAATTTCTACAAGTAAAGGTCTTGTTCCTTCCATACTAGCAACCACTACAGAACCAGATGGATTTCCATCTCTTTCTGAAATTAAAATTGCTGAAGGATTCGTAATTTCCACCATACCTTCTCCCTGCATTTCAAACATTCCTACTTCATTGGTAGAACCAAAACGATTTTTAACACTACGTAGCACTCTGTAGGAAAAATATCTTTCTCCTTCTAAGTATAAAACTGTATCTACCATATGCTCTAAAACTCTTGGTCCTGCTATATTTCCTTCTTTTGTTACATGCCCTATAATCATCGTTGTAATAGCTTGTTCTTTACATATTTTCATAATTCTTGCTGTAATTTCTCTTACTTGGCTTACTGTTCCTGCACTTGAAGTAATTTCTTCACTATACATTGTTTGTATAGAGTCTATAACTACTAGTTTTGGTTTTATTTCTGCAATTTGCTGTGCAATATTATCAATATTGGTTTCTCCCAAAAATAAAATATCTTTATTATGAATGTTTAGTCTATTAGCTCTTAATTTAATTTGCTCAGCAGACTCTTCTCCTGAAACATATAAAACCTTACCTTCTCCTTTTATTTTATCACAAATTTGCAAAATTAAAGTAGACTTTCCAATTCCTGGTTCTCCTCCTAATAGTACTAAAGAGCCTTTAACAATTCCTCCTCCTAAAACTCTGTCAAGTTCTTCTATTCCTGTTTTCGTTCTAGACTCTTCCTTTCCTTCTACTCCTTCTAATTCAGTAGGTTTATTTTGCTTAGCTCTTGTTGTTTTTCCAAAGGCATCTACTTCTTTATTTACTTTTTCTTCATAAAAGGTATTCCACTCATTGCATGCAGGACATTTCCCTAACCATTTTGCTGATTCATATCCACAGCTACTACATACAAATACTGTTTTTGCTTTTGCCACTTTTCCTCTCCTTTATTATTAAAAATGCCCAAATTTAAAGAATGAATATATACTAATAACAATAACATACATAGCATGTGACCACGCAAGCCCTATTACCCATTTAGATGTCATTGTTTGATTATCCACTTGTTCTGCTAAAAATCCTTGCTTTGTTGCTGTTTCATTCACAAAATCAATTAATTTTTTTGTTTCTTTTAAGTTTCCTTGTATCATGTAATAAATTGCCATCCACAAAGTTGCAATAGGCCATGGATTTTCTCCTCCTAGGTAGCTATCTCCAGAGAAGCGAAGATATCCTCCTGTATAAGTTCTTAAAGTTAAATTAATTCGCTCTATTGTATTTTTTACTTCTTTATCTCCCATTTTAAACATTTTAAAAGGGGTAATTGCTCCTAAAACACTAATATCGCTAATATTATCTTGATTGCTTCTTTTCAAAACTCTAGTTTCTGGTTCTACTAAATTGATTTCACAAAATTCTTTTACTCTTTGTGCATATTCTTTTAAAATTTTAATTTCTGATTCATATTCTTTTGCATTATCTAGCTGAGCATAAATCTTTGCCATAGCCTTAAATGCAGAATATATGGCAGCTAATGAATATAGGTGAATACCTTGATGCATTTCCCATAAATCATAGCTTTCTGCCCTTTCAAAAATTTCATTTTCTTCTGTTTTATTTCCACATTCTATATAATTGATATATTTTTTCAAAAATTCAACCGCTTTTTGACACATCTCTAAAGTTTCTAATAAAAACTTTTTGCTTTTTATCACTTTATAATGTTCATAAACACCATAAACAATACTTGCCGTTTCATCAATCTGATATCCCCAGCAAGGCGCTAACCTTCCATCTGTATAAAAACGTTGTTCCCACATTCCATTTTGACTTTGTGTACGTTTTGCAAATTCTGTATAAAATTTTGTAGTTTCTTCATGCATCATTAATAAATCTAAAGCTCTTGCTGTAAATACTCCATCTCTAGGCCAACAATAAGAATATCTTCCGCATTTATCTTTATTTTCATCTACTTCAATAGCAGCAGAAATTCCTCCTGTATCATGATTCATCAATAGTGGAAATAATAAAATAGAACGTTCATAAATTCTTTTTGTTTGATTTAAATGCTCTTTTGTTCCTAAAATTTCTAGCCAACCTTCTTCTTTTCCTTGATTGAATAGACCTATTTTATCATGTTTTAATACATAATTTTCCCAATGTCTTTGAGTTCTTAGTATTTCTTCTTGCACATTCATCTCTTTGATTTTTTGTAATTCACTTTCCACTTTATCAAAGGTATTTTCTTTTGTACAATGATGAATTTTTAAGAAAATAACTATTTCTTTTTCTTCTTGAGGCTGTAAATTACCAATATAATAACTAATTGCTGTATCACGCGCCATTCCAATATAATCTTTGTCATACACAATTCCACTTTGCATATCATAACTACTATTATTTAACCTATATCCTTCTATTGGTTCTTTTGAGAAAATAGACATGATATAACTATGACTATATTGTAACAAATAATTCTTTTCAACTTTAGACCCTACTACATTATTAAAACTAGAAAACAAGTTAGAATAAATGAGAAAGTGAACATCTAAAGCATGTGCATTTTGATTGATAAACTTATATTTTTTGATTAATACATCATTTTCCAAAGTAACACAATCTGTTTGTAGAACCCTTAAGTTAAAATAAGTATTCATAATCTCTGTGTTTAAAATATTTGTAGCAGGAGTATAGTATTGTTGATAATGATTATTAACATCATCATGTAATGAAATTAGCCTAGAATCATTAATTTTTACTCCTGTTTTAAAACTTTCTAAAAATTGTCTATAATCTCTTGTTGGATAAAATAAACGTAGTAATTCTCCATGGTCACTAAAACTAATTAACATTCTGTTATTACCAATGATAGTATCATTTAAATATTTATCTTTCATATGTACTCTTTGTAGAAATAGTTAAAAACTATTTCTACCCTTTCTCCTATTTATTTTCTACAATTTTTACAATTTGTTGTTCTAATTCTTTAATTCTATTATTTAGTTTTTCTATATCTGCATCACATACATCTTCTGTAAGCATCTCCTCTTGTACAATTTGTGACATATCTTCTAATTCTTCTTTTAAAGTCTGAATTCTTCCTAGAACTTCTAAGCGGATATATTTATCTTCATGTTCTTTTGCTCCTTTAATTCTTCCTAATCTTTGTACTTCTTCATTTAATTCATATTGCTCTCCATATTCAGGAATAATTACAGGAATTTGTGTTGTTCCTTGTATTTTTTGTTTTAAAATAACTTGTCCATCTGGCTCTCCATGTACTAAAAATATAGTTTTAGGTTTACGTATAAAAGAATATATAAAATTAAGTAACCATTCTTGGTCTGCGTGTCCTGAATAACCTTCTATATATTCCACTCTGGCTTTGACAGTAAACTCTTCTCCAAAAATTTTTACTTTTTCTGCTCCATCTACTATTTTTCTACCAAGAGTTCCTGGTGCTTGGTATCCAACAAATAAAATAGTACTTTTGGGATTCCAAATATTATGTTTTAAATGGTGTTTGATTCTTCCTACTTCACACATACCACTTGCAGAAATAATAATACATGGTTCATCGCTCTCATTTAACGCCTTAGATTCATCCACACTTTGTGTAAATTTTAATCCTGGAAAATCTAAAGGATTATCTCCACTCTGAATTACTTTTTGTGTTTCTTCATCAAAAATATCCATATTTTCTTTAAAAACTTCTGTTGCAGAAGTAGCAAGCGGGCTATCTACATACACATTGGTTTTCATTAGTGTCTCATATTTTTTTCTAAATGTTTCATCATCTTTTTTAGCTTTTAACATATTGATTTCGTATAAAATCTCTTGTGTTCTTCCTACTGCAAAAGAAGGAATAACTACAGTTCCTCCATTATCTAAAGTCTCTGAGACAATGTCCAAGAATAGTTCTGCCTTATCATCATTTCTCATGTGCAATCTTCCACCATAAGTGGATTCCATAACTAAATAATCTGCATCTTCTATCATTGTTGGTGACGAAAGAAGGGGAATATCATTATTTCCTAAATCTCCTGTAAATACAGCTTTCGTTAATTTTCCTTGCTCATTTGCCCAAATTTCTATAATACTAGAACCTAGCATATGACCTGCATCATTAAAACGAACATGAATATTCTCATCAATGTCTACTATTTTATCATAACTAACAGGTCTAAAAACTTCCATACATTTTATGGCATCTTCTGCTGTATATATTGGTTCTTCTGGTGGCAATCCTTTACGTTTTCTTTTTCTATTCTTCCATTCATTCTCCATTTCTTGTATATGTCCACTATCTGGAAGCATTATACTACATAAGTCACAAGTTGCCTTTGTTGCATATATAGGATTTCTGAATCCTTCATTATATAATTTAGGAATTCGACCAGAATGGTCTATATGTGCGTGTGTTAATAGCATAAAGTCAATCTCTTGTACATCAAATGCAAAAGGTGCTGAATTTTCCCATTCTTGCTCGGCTTGTCCTTGATACATACCACAATCCACTAAAAATTTTTTTCCCGCTGCCTCTACCAAAAAATTAGATCCTGTTACTGTTTTTGTTGCACCCAAAAAAGTTATTTTCATAATTTCATCCTTTCTAATTAAATATTTTTATTTTTTTCTTTAGTTTTACATGTAGTTCTGTTTTTTCTTTTAATTTATGTTTTACTGTTACTTCATGTACATTTTCATCATATACTTCTATATCTAATATTCCTTTATCATATTTTAATATAATTTGCATTTTCTCTAATTGAATAATCTTACTTGTAAAAATATTTTTTAATATTATATAGTTTAAGTTTTTATCTTCACTAAAGGAATTCAAAACTTTTAGCTGTATTGCTCGATGAATAACTAATTTTTCTATTTCTTCTATTTCTTTAGATAATTTTTTTTCTTCATATAACCAATGGTAATTTGTTTGTTCTCCTATAGGTAATCTTAAATAATAACGAAGTTCATATATATATTCTACCATTTCTTTTTTATTTTCTGCTTTTTTGACTTTTTCCTTAAAACAACCTAAAAATATCTTTTGTAAAACTAGTAATAACCTTTGCACATTTGCCTTTCCTTCTTCTGATATTTGCATCGATTGATAAAATTTTACTTGTTTTTGTAGCTCTGTTTTTAATTTACTAAAACCTTCTGGCTCTATAGATTGATTAATTTCTTGAATCGTTTGCAAGCATGTTTTTCTTTCTTTTTCTAATTTATCTGCAAAATGACTAATACTAAAGAATTTTTTTTCATTAGGTAACTTACTATTTTGTAAAATATATTCTTGTTTTAATAATGTATTATTATTAATTAACTCATCTATTTTTCCTATGCGTTTAACGATTTTCTTTTTTTCTTCTGATTTTTCTAAAATATATTTTCTTTTATCTTGCATAAAAGCTAATTGCTTTTCATATTCTTGTTTTTTTAGAATAATTTTCTTTTTCTCTTCATCATTTTCATTACTATAAATCGTTATAACTGTTTTTAATAATTGATACATCCATTGCTTTGTAATTTTTTCTCCATAAAAATCCGTCATAAGCATTTTCATTTTCTCTATGTAGTCAATTTTTTCATTTTCATCATATATATCTTCGAATCTTTTATTACTCAAAATATTATTAATTGGAATAAAAATTTCCTCTTCTTGCTCTTCTTCAAAAGCTTCTGGATTATTATTTTTATTTAACCAATCTTCTATAAATTTATTTCCTAATAAAATTAACATGTTTTGATAAAGTATATTTCTATATAGGTTTTCTATATCTCGTACTAAAATATCCCATGAAAATCCATTAAAGTCTCGAATGACCTCAGAATCATTTACCAAAAATCCTTGTTGCAAACAATTGATAATATCTGGGGCAAAAAAATCATACTTATTACTAATTTCTATGTTTTCCTCTGCTAATGCTAGTAATGCTTGTAATAAAGAGATTTCATTTTGATAACAAATAATTTTTTCTCCTTCTATATAAAATCTTTTTCCCTGTAACAATTCACTTTCTTTTGTCATAGGTTTTACAAATTCAATTTCTCTACAAAGATATTCTATTGTATTCAATAATTCTTGTAAAAATCTTTCTTTAGGCATAGCATTTCTTTTTACCATTCTATAATCTCTATAAGCAGTTTCTATTTTATAAAGCATGCTTAAAAGAAGGTTTTTTGCTTCTTCTGAAAAATCCTTCTTTTCTAAGATATTTTCTAATTGATTATTATAATCTACTATTTTTGTAAAAATAACCGATTTTGCCATTTTTAGCCCTTTCATTTGTAACTATTTTTTGCATTTTTTTTTAATTTATGCATTTTATTCTTCTGTTTGTTTATTTTCTTCAGGAATGTCTGATGTTGCCATCTTTAATTCTGCTAAACGCTCTTTTGTTAGTAATACTTCCCTTGGTTTACTTCCTTGATATCCAGAAATAACGCCTCTTTCCTCCATTTGATCTATAATACGTCCCGCTCTTGCATAACCAACTTTAAATCTTCTTTGTATGAAAGAAGTAGATGCTTGTCCTGTTTCTACTACAACATCAATAGCATCCATTAATAATGGATCTGCATCATCATCTTCTTGTTGTTCTGCTTCTAGCTCTTTTTCAGATTTATTATTGTTTTCTATACTTTCTAAAATATCTTCATTATAAGTAACTTCTCCATTTGCTTTTAAGAAACTGACTACCTTTTCCACTTCACTATCTGAAATAAAGGCACCTTGTATTCTTACAGGTTTTGGTGCTCCTGATGGATAAAATAACATATCTCCTTTTCCTAGTAATTTTTCTGCTCCTACCATATCTAAAATAGTTCTTGAATCTACCTGTGAAGATACTGCAAAAGAAATTCTAGAAGGAATATTGGCTTTAATAATACCTGTAATAACATCTACAGATGGTCTTTGTGTTGCAATTACTAAGTGCATTCCTGCTGCTCTGGCTTTTTGTGCCAATCTACAAATAGAATCTTCTACATCTTTTGCTGCTACCATCATTAAATCTGCAAGCTCATCTATAATAATCACAATTTGTGGTAATTTTCCCAGTCCACCTTCTGCTTCAATTGCTGCATTATATCCTTTTAAATCTCTTACTCCTTTTTGTGCAAAAGTATTATATCGATTTTCCATTTCTTGAACAGCCCAAGCTAAAGCCCCTGCAGCTTTTTTAGGATCTGTTACAACTGGAATTAGTAAATGAGGGATTCCATTATATACGGAAAGCTCTACAACTTTTGGATCTATCATAACTAACTTTACTTCACTTGGTTTTGCTTTATATATAATACTTGCAATTAATGTATTAATACATACACTCTTTCCAGAACCTGTTGCTCCTGCAATTAAAACGTGAGGCATTTTTGCAATATCTGTAATAACAGCTTGTCCTGCTACATCTTTTCCTAAAGCAAAGGCAAGTTTTGATTTGTGATTTCTATATTCATCTGTATCAATAATCTCTCTTAAGTGAACTACTTCGTTTTCTTTATTTGGTACTTCTATTCCTACAGCTTGCTTTCCTGGTATAGGTGCTTCTATACGAATTGTTTCTGCTGCTAAATTTAAAGCTATATCATCTGCTAAATTTGCAATTTTACTTACTCTTACTCCTTCTGCTGGTTTTAATTCATAACGCGTAATTGCTGGGCCTACTGAAACATTTTCTACTTTAGCAGATACTCCAAAACTATATAATGTTTTTTGAAGTTTTGATGCTGTATCGGTTACTGCCTTCTTTCCACCTTTTATCATATGTTTTTCTCCTTCGCTTAGGATTTCAATAGGTGGAAATTCATAATTTTCATCTTCTACTACCATAGTATGTTCTAAATTTAATACTTCTTTTACTTTTTCTTCTTTCTTTTCTTGTACTTGTTTAAATAAATTTGCTTCTAGTGTATTAGGAGAAAACTCCTCTTTCTTTTTATTTTCTAAGCCTAATGGTACAATTTCACCATCTTCATGGTTATATTTTTTTAGCTTATCATTTGATGCATCTAAACCATTTAAGTTAATTGTTAATTGTTCTTCATCTATTTCTAGTGCTTTTTTCTTAGCTTCTTCTTTTTCTCTGCGTCTTCTTTCTCTTGCTGTTTCTTTTACTGGTCTTACTTCTTGATTTACAATTTCATCTTCTACATTATATAGTTTATTTCTTCTATTTCTCATGTTAATTTCTGCTTCTGGCATTTTATTTCCTGTTTTTACTACATCATGATTCATTCTTTCTTGTTTCTTTTCCTCATGTTTATCTACTACATGATCTACCATTGCAGCAATAATTTCTGAAGGTCGAATAGCAAACATAAATATTAATACAATTAATGCTATTCCCACTAATAAAATAACAGCCCCTACACTTCCTAATAATTCTATTAACGGCATAGCAATTACAATACCAATAATCCCTCCGCCTTTATCTATTTCTCCATAATTTTTAGCTTGCTCTATAACAGCTTCTGTTCCTGATGATAAACTAATATTTCCTGTAGATATTTCAAATATACTCATAATTGCAGTAAAACATAATAGAAATACAATATATTGAATTAATTTTACTCCTAATCTTTCTTTTCCATTGTATGCTAAATATATTCCTATTGCAAAAACTCCTATAGGAATAATATATTTTATTATCCCCATAATTCCACCAAGCCAAGGACTGAGTGTTTCTCCTAAAAATCCAGATTTTGTATATATTAAAACAGCTAGCAAAATACTAACAATAATACATCCTACTACAGCAATATCAATTTTTATTTTTTGTTTTGTTTCTGCTGTTCTTTTTCTTCCTCTTTTTGACTTTGCCATTGCTTTTTCCTCTTTTCCTTTGAACATAATTCTCCAATTTTGATACTCACATTGTATCATTACCTTTAGTGTTTTGCAATATTTTATAAAATATTTGTTTACAAAAAATAAACTTAGGAATTCCTAAGTTTATTTTAATTCTTTTCTATTATTTTGAATAATTTCTAATGCACTCACTAAAGAATTTTCTAGATTTTGTAATATGCTATCTGCATAATCTTTCGTTCCCTTTGAAATTTCTCTAGACATTTCATTTGCCGTTTCGATAATTTCTGCTTTTTGCTCATAAGCTTTTCTAGTAATTTCATGTTCATCAATCATAGCAATAATTCTATTTTCTGCTTCTTTTACAATTTCATCTGCCTCTTTCTGCGCCTCAACTAATATACGCTGTCTTTCTTCTTTTACCCATTTTGCTTGTTTCAATTCATCAGGTAATTTCAAGCGTATTTCTTTAATAATATCTAAAATTTCTTCTTTATCAACAATGGCTTTTGTAGAAAAAGGCATTGTTCTACTTCTTTCTAACAAATCTTCTAAAGTTTCTAGTAAAGTAAAAATTTCCATGGTTTAACCCCTTTCGTGTAAGAACAACAAGCTTACTCTTCCATATTTTCTTACATCTTTGACTTCTAACTCTGCAATTTCTTTCAATTCCAATTCTTCTCTTTCCTTTTCATCAGTTTCTATAACAATTAATCCTTCTTGGCTTAATAAATGTAATTCTATAATTCTTTTTACAGCATCTACTGCTATATCAAGACTATATGGTGGGTCTAATAATATAATATCCCATTTTTCTTTTTGCTCCTTTAAGCATGTTTTATAGTCTTGTTGTAGCACAATTGCTTTTTCTTTTAATCTTGTTCGTTCTAAATTTTGTTTTAGCATTTGTATTGCTTCATAAGATTTATCACAAAATGTACATTTTTTAGCACCTCTACTTAAGGCTTCAATTCCCAAAGCACCGCTTCCTGCAAATAAATCCAATACATTTGCGTCTGGTATATATGGTTGGAGTATATTAAATAATGATTCTTTTACTCTATCTAAAGTTGGTCTTGTTGATAAACTTTCTATAGATTTTAGTTTTGTTCCTCTTGCTGTTCCACTAATCACTCTCATATGCTACTCCTTTTTATATTATATATTTTATATGCTATATCTGCAAATTGTCAATATTCTTAACTGAATTGTAATATACTGTTAATAGAATTGTAATACTTTAACATTTTTGTAATATTTAGGGGTATTATATACTATATTGTTAAGTTTTGCAAGAAAGAGAGTTTTTATGGTGTATAAACAGATAAATCTTGTTTGGTATATTCCTCTAATAAACAATAGGCTGTTTGGCTACCTACAGTAATTCCGTTTGGATAATATACTGTATGACTTTGTTCATTAATAATATATATATCACGAATTTTGTTAGTTACCTCTATTGGTGTATTTTTATTAATTCTAATTGCTTCTAGATATCCATTAATTCCAAAATTTAATTCTCCCAATCCTATTGCATTCAAATCAATAACATAATAATTGTTATTATCATTTGGATTTCTTACACTATATATCATTCCTATATCTCTATATAAATTGAGTATAGGTAGAGTTCCATTCTTAGCATAATACGTATTTACCTTTTCATTAATTTGCGTAATATCTGATTGCATATTAACATAGTCTCTTACTGCTTGTGTGTCATCTAAGTTCATTACTACTGTTCCTACTAAAATTAACATTAGTACAATTGTAATAACTAATGTAATCATAGTAACACCCTTTTCTTTTTTTTGTATCATCCTTTTAATCTCCATTTCTTTTGATTATAAAAGGCACTAATGTTGTATTAGTGCCTAACTTATATTTTTACATATTTTCTTGGTTTTTATTAATTTCTTTTAACAATTCTAATTGTGAAATTAATAAAGATTCCATTTTAGCTTTATAAACGTCAAACTGTTTTTGTAAATCTTCTAATTCTTTCTTTTTCAATAATATTTGTTGGCCTAATTCGTCAACTGATTTTCTAGCATTTCCCTCTGCTTCTTTTACAATTTGTTCAGCTTGTTGTCTTGCTACTTCCTTTACTTCTTCAGCTGTTGTTTGTGCCATTACTAAAGTATTTTGTAAAGTATCTTCTATTGTTTTATAGTGTAATAAACTTTTTTCCAATTCATCTACTCTATTTTTTAATTCTGAACTTTGTTTATATGTTTTTTCATAATCTACAGTAAGTTCATCTAAAAAATCATCTACTTCTTCTACACTATAGCCATTCATCATTTGCTTTGAAAATTTTTTATTTTCAATATCTAATGGTGTAATCATGTTATTCCTCCAAATCTAGCCAATAAAAATCAATACTATTGATTATTTGAGCTTGAATTTCTTAACCAAGATACAGATAACTTTCCTGCTAATTCTCCTCTTGCCATATCATTTGTTATATCATAGTTATATGGTGCGATTAAAAATATAGAATTAGATACTTTTTGAATATGTCCATCTAACGCATGAACTGCTCCACTAACAACGTCAACAATACGTCTCGCAACATCCTTGTTAACATACTCTAAATTAACTATAATTGACTTTTTCTCTTTTAATAAATCACAAATAGCTTCTGATTGCTCAAAAGTAGTAGGTTGTGAAATTACCATTTTTACCTGTTGTGATTGTGGCATATTTACCACTTTATTGGAACGCTTATTCCAAAATCCCTTATTTTCTTCATCATACTCTTCTTCTGTATCTACTTCTTCTACATTATCTACATCATCATATACTTCTTCCTCTGCGTTTCCGTCCATTCCTATGAAATCCATTAATTTACTCATTATAGCTCCTGACATTTATAAAACCTCCCTAATATTGTCATTCGTATTTTATGCTATAAGTATCTAACTTTTTTGCTCAATTGTCAATAGTTTTTATGATTGTAATCTTAATTTAATATTTTTGTAATATTTTTGTAATATTAAATTAATACTTCATCATATAGTGATAGTGTTGGTCTAGTTTCAATATTTTCTTCTATATTTAATTCTTCTAACT
>CALWZX010000036.1 GCA_944386125.1 uncultured Clostridia bacterium
CGAGTTTTGCTTACTCCTGTCTACTGTTCATTTACTTTTTTTGAATTTTTTTGTTGCATTTCAAATGGAATTTTCCGCAAAAATGGCTTTTTATTTTGAATTTTAAGCCATTTTATTTTTTTATTTGATATATTTGTCATATCAACTATTCTAATTCCTTATTTTTGATTTATAGCTTTTTCTATTGCTTCTTTCTCTTCTACAGATAATATATATGTTGATTTTCCGTTTTCTACTGGCTTTGCATATATATTAGAATTTTCTCTCGCATAAATTCCATTTAATACATATCCATTATTATGGTTATCTAATATTGCTAATGCAAAACTTAGGTCACTCCCCACATCATCAAAAGCATTATATCTCACAACCCCCACTTTTTGTAAGCAATTTTGCATATTATCTTCTAATTTTTTTGTATATTCAAGAAGCTCCTTATTTTGCTTTTCTACATTTTCTGTTTTATTAATAAATTGTTGTATATTCTCTGCAATATTTTCTCCTTTACCTAGTCTTTCCATAAAATCCTTATAGCTTTTTCGTAATTTCATTAATTTAATATTATTCGATATATATAATATAATTAATATCGCACTCATAATACATAATATAATAGAAAATAAATTCTCTTGTATAAAATCAGTCATTTTTTCATCCTTTCTTTATTTCTCTAATAATTGCATTATTCTTTCTAAGTCTTCATTTGAAGAATATTTTATAATTATTTTTCCACTTTTTACTCCTGCATCTAATTTTACTTTTGTTCCAAAAAATCCTTGAAATCTATCTTCAATATCCTTGTATATTGCTTCATATTTTCTTTTTTCTTGCTTTGTATTTTTTCCTACATTTTTTGTATTCTTAACTTTTCTTTCTACATCCCTTACAGATTCGCCCTTTTCAATAATATTCAATGCTGTTCTATATTGAACATCTCCATCAGTAAAGTTCATAAGTGACCTACAATGTCCCTCTGTTAGTTTACCCGCAATTGCTAAATCTATAACTCTTGGATCCAAATTTAATATACGAACACTATTTGCTAAGGAACTTCTATTTATTCCCATAATATCAGCTAATTGCTGTTGTGTTAATCCGTATTCATCCATTAATTGTTTAAATCCTCTTGCTTTTTCTATTGGATTTAAATCTTCTCTTTGTATATTTTCTATTAAAGCAATTTCTCTATTTTTTCTTTCATCAAAATTTCTTACAATGCATGGCATTTCTGAAAGACCGGCTTTTTTTGCAGCTCTCCATCTTCTTTCTCCAGCAACAATTTCATAATAATCCTCTTTTTTAGTTACTATAATTGGCTGTATAACCCCATATATTTTTATAGAATCTGCTAGTTCTTCAATAGCTTCTTCATCAAAATTCTTTCTTGGTTGTTTGCGATTTGGCTCGATTTCTATTACTTTTATATTCTCTACAACTTCTCCATCTTGCTTTTCTTCCTTTTTCATATCCTCCATAATATTGCTATCTCCAAATAAAGCATCCAATCCTTTTCCTAATCCTGTCTTTTTTACCATCTATTATCATTCCTTTCCTTATTTCATATGTTTTGATTTTTGCTCTTCTTCATTCTTTTTCATTAATTCTTTTGCAAATTTTTCATATGCCCTTGCTCCTTTAGATTTAGGATCATATAGAGTTATTGGCATTCCAAAACTTGGTGCTTCACTTAGTCTAACATTTCTTGGTATAACTGTTTTATATACTCTATCCTCAAAATATTTTTTTACTTCTTTTACCACTTGGTTAGATAAATTTGTCCTAATGTCAAACATTGTTAATAAAGCACCCTCAATTTCTAAGTTTTTATTTAAATGTTTTTTGACTAAATTAATCGTATTGATTAATTGACCTAATCCCTCTAATGCATAATATTCGCACTGTACAGGAATTAAAACACTATCTGATGCTGTAAAAGCATTTAAAGTAATTAGTCCAAGTGAAGGAGGACAATCTATAATAATATAATGATATTTGTCTTTTTGTTTATCTAATTTTTCTTTTAACCTTTGCTCTCGTGACATCATAGAAACAAGTTCCACTTCTGCACCTGCTAAATTCATATTAGATGGACATAAATCTAGGTTTTTTATTGGCGTCTGCTGTAATGTATTTTCTATCTCTACATCATTAATTAATACATCATATACTGAAAAATTTACATTTTTATCTACTCCTAAACCACTTGTTGCATTTCCTTGAGGATCTGCATCAATTAGTAATACTTTTTTCCCTTTTTTTGCTAATATTGTACTTAAATTAATAGATGTTGTAGTCTTTCCTACTCCACCTTTCTGGTTTGCAATTGCTATAATTTTTCCCAAAATTTTCTACCTCCATCCTAATTTTTATCAATATAATCATATATAATTATCTAACATATGTCAATGAATTTTATAAAAATTTTCAAAAAAAAACTAACATATAAAAAGTTAGTTTTTTCCCTCTATAATGGCTTTTTTGTTGGTATTCCAGCTTTTCTTGGATATATATTTGGTGTACTCTTTATTTTTTTTATGACAATAATTGTTCGACCAATATTGCTTTCTGGTAATTCAAATTGTTCTACTTTCTCTAGTCTTCCTCCCAAAATCTCAATAGCATTTTTAGCATTTTCTATTTCTTCTTCTATTTGTGAACCCTTCATACAAATAGCTATTCCTCCTATTTGTAGCATAGGCAACATATATTCTACTAATATATTTAAACTTGCAACTGCTCTTGCAATTACTACTTGAAATTTCTCTCTTTTTTCTTTATTTCTTGCATATTCTTCAGCCCTTGCATGTATCAGCTCTATATTTGTTAATTTTAATTTTTTTATTACCTCTTGTAAAAATACAATTCTTTTATTTAACGAATCTATTAGCGTATAAGAATTATCATTTAGTATTTTCAAAGGAATTCCAGGAAATCCCGCTCCTGTTCCTATGTCCAAAACTTTACTATTATCAGGTATATATGGTAAAGCTGTTATGCTATCAATAAAATGTTTCAAAATAATTTCATGTGGCTCTGTTATTGCAGTTAAATTCATTTTTTCATTCCACTCTAATAATAATTCCATATATTGATAATATAAATTAGCATTTTCTTCAGAAATATGAATTCCTAATTGAGAAGCCTTTCTTATAAAATCTTCTATAAATTCTTTTTCTTCCATATTTTTTCCTCCTAAATAGTTTCTAAATAGATTAATAATACTGATATATCTGCCGGTGAAACTCCTGATATTCTAGATGCTTGGCCTACAGAATTTGGCTTTATCTTGTTTAATTTTTGTCTTGCCTCTAGTCTTAGTCCCTTAATTTCTTCATAATTTATTTCTTTTGGTAATTTTTTTTCTTCTAATTTTTTAAATTTTTCCACTTGAGCCTCTTGTAATTTTATATATCCTTCATATTTTATCATAATTCCTACTTCTTCTTGTACTTGCCTACTTAGCTCAGGTCTATCTTTATCAATTTCTTTTAATTTCTCATAACTTAATTCTGTTCTTTTTATTAAATCTGTTAATTTTACACCTGTTGTTATACCTGTAGAATTATTTTTTTCTAAAAATTGATTTACTTCTTCTGTAGGTTTTATAATAATTTTAGATATTCTTTTTATTTCTTCTTCTATTGCTTGCTTCTTTTTTACGAATTTTTGCTCTCTTTCCTCTGATATTAATCCTATTTCATAACCTATTTGTGTTAATCTTAAATCCGCATTATCTTGTCTTAAAAGTAATCTATATTCTGCTCTTGAAGTCATCATTCTATATGGTTCGTTTGTACCTTTTGTAACAATATCATCTATTAAAACTCCAATATATGCTTGTGATCTATCTAAAATAAGTGGTTCTTTTCCTTTTATTTTCTGTGCTGCATTAATTCCTGCTATTAATCCTTGGCATGCCGCTTCTTCATATCCAGATGTACCGTTAATTTGTCCAGCAAAGAATAGTCCTTCTATATCCTTATACTCTAAGCTTAATTTTAAAGAATTAGGGTGTATGCAATCATATTCAATAGCATAAGCAGGTCTTGTAAATTCTGCATTTTCTAATCCCGCAACAGTTCGATACATAGCTATTTGTACATCTTCTGGTAAAGAAGAACTCATTCCTTGAATATACATTTCTTCTGTATCTCTTCCTACTGGCTCTACAAAAATCTGATGTCTTTCTTTGTCTGCAAAACGAACAACTTTGTCTTCGATAGATGGGCAATATCTTGGTCCTGTCCCTTCTATTTTTCCTCCATATAGAGGAGAACGATGTAAATTTTGTCTAATAATTTCATGTGTTCTTTCATTAGTATATGTTAAATAACATGGTAATTGCTCAATATCAGGAGAAATCTCATCCTCGAAAGAAAATGCTTCAGGATTTTTATCTCCATTTTGTATTTCCATCTTCGAAAAATCTATACTATTTCTATTAATCCTTGCAGGAGTTCCTGTTTTAAATCTAACTAATTCTACTCCTTCTCTTTTTAATGCCTCTGATAATCTATTAGCTGGGAAAACTCCATCTGGACCACTTTCAAAAGAATTTTCTCCTATAAAAATTTTACCTTTTAAATATGTTCCTGTACAAAAAATAATTGCACTAATTTCATATATTGCTCCTATATTAGTCTCTACAGATTTTACTCTTCCATTCTCTACAACAAAGTCCACTATTTCATCTTGTTTTAGATATAAGTTTTTTTGTTTTTCTAATGTATGTTTCATCTCTTGTTGATATTTTTTCCTATCTGCTTGTGCCCTTAAAGAATATACTGCTGGTCCTTTTGAAGTATTAAGCATCCTTAACTGAGTAAAAGTTTTATCTATATTTTTACCCATTTCTCCGCCCAAGCAATCTATTTCTCTTACTAAATGCCCTTTTGAGCTTCCCCCTATATGAGGATTACAAGGCATATTGGCTACAGCTTCTAGACTTATTGAAAATAGTAATGTTTTTAATCCTAAACGTGCACAAGCTAAAGCTGCTTCACAACCTGCATGTCCTGCACCTATAACTGCTACATCATATTTTCCTGCTTGATATTTCATTTTTTTCATCCTTTCTTATTACATCTTTTTGAGTGTTGAGCTATAAGTTAAATTTTTCTATTGATAAATGTGAAACAAAAAAAAATGTTTTCTAGACTTATTGTAAAAATCTTCATTTCAATTTTATTGATACACAAGGATTTTAAAAGTTAGTTTGTCTTTTTGTAAAAATGCATTTCTTTTTTTGTTTGCTTTTTTTATAAATTTTTATCATTTTTCTTTGACTTATAACTTCAAGTTTATTAATTCTTTTTAAATTAAATTTTAACGCTTTTTATTTTTTATTTGTGTAATTTCATTTATTTCTATAAAAAATGCCTTATTTTTTATTTTCGTGCTTTTTCTTGTTATTATTTTCCTAAACAGAACTTTGAAAAAATTTCATTGATAATATCTTCCGATACATTTTCTCCTGTAATTTTTCCTAATTCTTCTAAACATTGTCTCATCGGTATAGCAATCATATCTATTGGATATCTTTTTTTAACGGCTTCAATTGCTTCCTCTATACTTTTTTTGGCTAAAACAATTTGATTTTTATGCCTCATATTTGTAATAATTATTTCTTTACTTGAATCAATTTCATTTAATTGAAACATTTTTTCTATTTCATCATATAATTCATGTATTCCTATTCCCGTCTGTGCAGAAATATTAATTATTTTTTTATTTGTTTCTATTATGTCTTTGTTTTCTTGTAAATTTTCTTTCTGAATATCTGTTTTATTAATTAAAATGATTGCTTTTTTATCTTTTAATTTTTTTAAAATCTCTTTATCTTCATCATCTAATTCTCTTGTATTATCAAAAATAGCTAAAATTAGGTCTGCATCTTCCATTATCTTTAAAGCTTTATTTACTCCTATTTCTTCTATTTTATCTGTTGTTTTACGAATGCCTGCTGTATCTATAATTTTTAAAGGGATTCCCTTAATTGTTATCATCTCTTCTATCGTATCTCTAGTAGTCCCTTCTATATCGCTAACAATTGCTCTATCTTCTTCCAAAATATAATTTAATAAAGATGATTTTCCAACATTAGGTTTTCCTATAATTGCCGTATTAATCCCTTCTTTTAGTATTTTCCCACTTTTAAAACTATCCTCTAATTGTTTTAATTGTTCTTCAATCCTTAATAACGTTTGTAAAGCATGTTCATTAGTTACTTCCTCTATATCGTATTCTGGATAATCTATAGAAGCTTCTATATCTGCCATTTGTTCTAATATTTGTTTTTGTATTTCTTTAATTCTTTTTGATAAGTTTCCTTCTAATTGTTTTACAGATGCTTCTACTTCCTTCTCTGACTTTGCTTGAATAATATCTATAATAGATTCTGCTTGTGATAAGTCTATTCTTCCATTTAGAAAAGCTCTTTTGGTAAATTCTCCTGGCTGTGCAAGTTCTGCTCCATTTTTTAAACATTCTTCTAGTATTTTTCTAACAACTAGTATTCCTCCATGAGTATTTATCTCGCACATATCTTCTCTTGTATAACTTTTTGGTCCTCTAAAAAAAGATACCAAAACCTCATCAATTACTTCTTTTGTTTCAAAATTGATAATATGACCAAATTTAATAGTATATCCTTGTATATCTTTTATTTCTATTTGTCTTTCTTTTGCATCTAGAAAGATTTTTTTCAAAATAGTAAAACTGTCTTTTCCACTCATTCTTACAATTCCTATTCCTCCCTCTCCTATTGCAGTTGAAATAGCTGCTATCGTTTCCATATTATACCTCCTCTTACTATAAAAAAGTCAAAGTTTGAATCAGTTTAATGTGGTTAAACTAAAATCCGAACTTTGACTTCCGATTTTTATTTTTTTAAAGAGACAACTACTCTTCTTGATTCATTTTCACCTATACTATGTGTTGTTACTTTTGAATTTGACTGTAGTGCACTATGAATAATTTTTCTCTCGTATGGTGACATAGGTTCTAAGGTAACAGATTTTCCTGTTTTTTGCACTGTTTTAGAAATTTTAATTGCTAGCTCTTGTAAAGTTTTTTCTCTTTTTAATTTATATCCTTCTATATCTAAGGATACACAAATTTTTTTAGATGATTTTTGATTTGCTATAGCTGAAACGATACTTTGCATAGCATTTAATGTTTCTCCCCTATAACCAATTAAAGTTCCTGCATCTTTTCCGAAGATACGTATTGAAATTATATCATTTTCTATTCTAATTGTATATTGTAAATCTCCTACTTGATTTAAAAATTCTTTTAAGAATTTTTTTACTCTTTCTTTTCCTTCTTCTATTTCTTCTATATTATGATTATATTCCCTTTCTACTTTTTTTACTTCTTTTTGTTTTTCTTTTACTGTTAATTCTACCTTTACTACTCTTGGTGCTAAAATACTAAAAAAACTCTTTTTTTCTTTATTTTCTAAAACCTTAATTTCTACATCATCTTTAGAAACCTGTAATTGCTTTAAACCATTTTCAATAGCCTCATTCGTTGTTTTCCCTTCCGCAATAATTGTTTTTTCCATATCCAAATCTCCTTAACTTAAGAATTTTTTTGTTTTTTATTTGCTTTTACATTTTCTACTTTTTCAACTTTTACTTCTTTAGCTTCAGTTATTCTTTTTGGTTCCTCTTTTTCTTTTTTCTCTTCAACTTTTTTCATAACTGCATTAATAATTAATCTTTCGAAAATCATTAATATATTACTTACTAACCAATATAAAGCTAATCCTAAAGGAGCTATAACAGCAATAGTAATAGACATAATTGGCATCATATACATCATACTGTTAGACATCTGCTGCATATTTTCCATAGGATCTGGTTCATTTCCATCATTATCTGCTGCCTCTTTCTTATTCTTTGCCATCATATCTTTTTGTTGTTTTGTTGTCATTTTAATAGAAATAAAAGATGTTATAACATATAGTCCAGGAATCACATAAACCTTCCAATCATTTAAACTCTGTGTAGGAACTTTGCTTAAATCTAATCCCAAGAATTCCATATTAATATTAACTCTTTCGTCCTGTCCACCTTTTCTTTCTATAATAGCAATTTCTGGATATGCTATTTGTTGTCCATTGTTTTCTTCTACTACTTGTTTTTTATATTCTTCTATAACAGAAGGATCTACTTTTTTCATATATGTTAATGGTTGACTAACTAACCAGAACACTGAAAGAATAATAATTAATTGTAAAATAGAACTTAAACATCCAGAAAAAGGACTTGTTTTTTCCCTTTTATATAAGTCCATCATTTCTTGATTCATCTTTTCTGGATTATTTTTATATTTAAATTGTATTTTCTTCATTTCAGCTTGCATTTCTGAAGATTTTCTTAATGTTTTTTGTTGTTTTATAGTAATGGGTATTAATATTAATTTTAATAAAACAGAAAATAATATAATAGCAATACCATAATTATTAATCAGTTCATATAAAAAATTTAGAACATATCCAAATAAACTTGAAATAAATCCCATATTTTCACTCCTTTATTTTAAAGGGTCATACCCTCCTTTTGAAAAAGGATTGCATTTCAGTATTCTTTTTAATCCTAAAAAACATCCTTTCATACTTCCATATTTTTCAATTGCCTGTCTTGTATATTCAGAACAAGAAGGATAATATTTACAATGAATTCCCATCTGCCCTAATTTAGGTGATATATATTTTTTATAAAATTGAATTATTTTTATCAGTATTTTTTTCATTATAACACCTTTGCTTTTTCTAATATATTCTTCATATCCTTACTTACAGAAAAATAATTGTTGCTTTTTATATCTACATTTTTGTTCCATATAAAAACAAAAGAGTATCCTTTTTTTAAGTCATTTTTTAAAAGCCTATAACTTTCTCTTATTAATCTTTTTGCTCTGTTTCTTTTTACGGCTTTTCCTACTTTTTTACTTACGCCTATACCTATTACATTCTCTTCTATGCTATTTTTTATAACATACGCTGTAATAATCTTTCCTTGATAAAATTTTCCTTTCGTTAAAACTTTTTTAAATTCATAATTTTTCTTTAAAGTTTTAATTTTTCTCAATTTATTCACCTAAATTCATGTCTGCTTTTTAATGTTAAAAAAGACCACATATTTCCTTATACGTGGCCTTAATCTTATGCACTAATTTTTTTTCTTCCTTTTTCACGTCTTGCTTTTAATACGTTTCTACCTGCTCTTGTTTGCATTCTCTTTCTAAATCCATGTTCTTTTTGTTCTTGTCTTTTTTTAGGTTGAAAAGTTCTTTTCATTTTGTTGCACCTCCTACATTAACTTGTCTATCAAACCGGTATACGGATTTCTAACTTTAATTAATAAGCTCTATGATTATATCTTATATTACTATTTATGTCAATAGTTTTGCTAAATTTTAATTTTTTTTTTTATAGTATTGACTATTCCAACTATATTTTGATATTATATAAAAATAATAGAAAAATAGATTTTATTATATCGAAAATTTGTTTATTTTTCAATATCTGGACAAGTTATCCACATATGTGGATAATACTGTGGATAACTTGTTTTTTTCACATGATTAATGTTCATAAATATGTTATTTCCCTAAAAATAATATATTTATGAACATTAGATAAAATATTAAAATTACATGAGAGATTTTTATTTTTGGGAAGGACTGAAAATGATGCAACAAAAAGAATTAAATGAACTTCTAACAAAAGCAAAAGAACTATTAAAAGATGAAACTACAAAAATTTCTTTTGAAACTTGGATAAAAGATTTAGAAATCGAAAGCTTTGATAATGGTAATGTTGTCCTTTCCATTTCTACTACTTTTAAACGAGATTCTATAGAATCTCGTTACCATGATTTATTAGTCAATACTTTTAATTTTCTTACTAATAAAGAATGTAGTGTTTCCATTTTATCTAAAGAAGAACAAAGTAAAGAACAAAATACTAATAACTATGCTAGCATTGATTTAGATGCAAACGTTGGATATGCTAATCCGACCTTAAATCCTAAGTATACTTTTGATACTTTTGTAGTAGGAAATAACAACCGTTTTGCACATGCAGCAGCTCTAGCAGTTGCAGAATCTCCTGCAACTTCTTATAATCCACTTTTTATATATGGTGGTGTAGGTCTAGGAAAAACCCATTTAATGCATGCTATTGGAAATGAAATATTACGAAATAATAGAAGTGCTAATATTTTATATGTAACTTCTGAAAAATTTACAAATCAATTAATTAATGCCATTAAAGACAATAAAAATGAACAATTTAGATCTAAATATAGAAATATTGATGTACTATTAATTGATGATATTCAATTTATCGCTGGAAAAGAAAGAATTCAAGAAGAATTTTTTCATACATTTAATACATTACATGAAAGTGGAAAACAAATTATTCTTTCTAGTGATAGACCTCCAAAAGATATTAATTTATTAGAAGATAGATTAAAATCTCGTTTTGAATGGGGGTTAATTGCTGACATTTCTAATGCAGATTACGAAACACGTTTAGCTATTTTAAGAAAAAAGGCACAATTAGATAATATTATTATAGATGATGCCATTTTAGCAAATATTGCTAATCGTATTGATACAAATATTAGAGAATTGGAAGGAGCATTGAATAAATTAATTGCAAGAGCCTCTCTAATTAATAGTCCTATTACTATGGAAATGTCTGAATGGGCAATTAACGAAATAGTTACTTCACAAGATACTGTAATTTCATCTAGTTTTATCATTGATACAGTTGCTAAATATTTCAATGTTAGTCCTAAGGACTTAGTAGGTTCCAAAAGATCTAACGATATTGTTTTTCCAAGACAAATTGCTATGTATTTATGTAGAAGTGTTCCTCAACTTTCTTTACCTCAAATAGGTAAGGACTTTGGAAATCGAGATCATACTACCGTAATGCATGCATGTACAAAAATAGAACAAGAGATGAAAACTAATTCCAATACAAAGTTAATTGTGGAAAGTGTGAAAAACTTATTACTAAAAGATAAATAGTTTATATATAAACAAAAGAAATACTTTTTTAAAATTTATGTTTGGAAAAATTTATGTTTGGAAAAGATAGGTCAAGCTCTTCTTACGGAAAAGCTAGATAGGATATCCACAAGGGGGTGTGAAAAACTTGTTGAAAACCTGTGAATAACTATCATTTCCACATTTAAATTTTTGACCTGTGGATAACTTTATAAGTTTTCCACATAGTTATCAACAGATAAAAGTGTTAGGGAATAGGGTTATACACATAGTTATCCACATTATCCACAGGACCTAATACTACTACTACTAAATATATTTATATTATTTATAAAGGAGTTATGGAAAAATGAAAATCATTTGTGAAAAAGATACAATAATTAAAGCAATTAATTCAGTAACAAAAGCTGTAGCATCAAAAACTACTATGCCTATATTAGAAGGTATATTACTACAAACAAATGATAATGAAGTAAAATTAACAACATATGATTTAGAAATAGGAATAGAATATATAATAGATGCACAAGTAGAAGAGCAAGGAGCAACAGTTGTCAATGCTATTATGTTTAGTGAAATTATACGTAAATTACCAGATACGGAAATTCATATATCTTTAAATGAAAAAAATTTATTAGTTATTGAATGTGAAGGTTCTTTATATAAATTAGCAACAATGAATCCAGAAGAATTTCCAGAATTACCACAAATTAATATAGAGAATTCTATAGAAATAGAACAAAATGTATTAAAAGAAATGATCAGAAAAACAATATTTGCTGTTAGTACAGAAGAAAATAGACCAATTTTTACAGGATGTTTATTTGAAATAAAAAATAATAAATTAAATGTAGTAGCAGTAGATGGATTTAGATTAGCTTGGAAGAGTAAATTTTTACAACAAAATGTAAATGATTTTACTGCGGTTATTCCAGGAAGAACATTAAATGAAGTAAACAAAATTATTTTAGACTCTTTTGATATGATAAAAATAGGAATAGCAAAAAATCAGGCTTTATTTGAAATGGAAAATTGTAAATTAGTAACAAGATTATTAGATGGAGAATTTTTAAATTATTCTAGTGTTATTCCAGAAAATTGGGAGACAAGAATTCGCGTTAATAAAATGAATTTACAAAATTCTTTTGAAAGAATTAGTTTAATTTCTTCATCAAGTATAGAAAAAGAGAAAAAATATCCTGTAAAAATGGCTATAGATATAGGAAAAGTAACAATTTCTTGTACAAACCAAACAGGAGATGCCAAAGAAGAAATGTATGTTTCTACAGAAGGACAAAATTTAGAAGCTGGTTTTAATCCAAAATACTTTTTAGATGCATTAAGAGCGATAGATGATGAAGAAATATATGTAGATTTTGGAACTAGTATCTCTCCTTGCATTATTAGACCAGTAGATGAGGGAGACTATATTTATATGATATTACCAATAAGATTGAGTTAAAAGAAAAGTTATCCACATTTTTTGCATAAATTGTGGATAACTAAAAAGGAAAAGTAACATGTACATAAAAAAAATCAAACTAGAAAATTTTCGTAATTATGAAAAACAAGAGGTTATTTTATCTCCCAATATTAATGTATTTTATGGAGATAATGCGCAAGGAAAGACCAATATTATAGAATCTATATTTTTATGTTCCATAGGAAAATCTTTTAGAACTTCAAAAGAAAAAGAAATGATACAATTTGGAAAAGAATTTGCTAATATAGAAATAGAATATGAAAAAAAAGATAGAAGTGGAAAAGTAAAAATACAATTACAGGAAAAGAAAAACATCTATCTAAATGAAATTAGATTAACAAAATTAAGTGAATTATTAGGAAATATTCATACGGTTATATTTACACCAGATGATATTCATATTTTAAAAGATGGTCCACAAAAAAGAAGAAGATTTCTAGATATTATGATAGGACAATTAAGACCAAATTATATATATTTATTAAATCGTTATAATAAAACATTAGAACAAAGAAATAATTATTTAAAACAAATAAAAATAGAAGGAAAAAAAGAAAAACTTTTATGGATGTGGAATGAAAAATTAGCAGAATATGGAGAAAAAATTTTTTCTTATAGAAAAGAATTTACAGAAAAAATCTTACAAGAAATGTTTCCTATTCATAAAAAAATTACAAATGGAACAGAAAAAATTCAATTAAAATATCAGTCTGATTGTGAAGATAAGCAAAAATTTATAGAAAATCTACAAAAAACACAAAAAATAGATATCATAAGAGGTTTTACAACAAAGGGAATTCATAGAGATGATTTTAATATTTTTATAAATGGAAATTTAGTTAATATTTATGGTTCACAAGGACAAAATAGAACAGTAATTCTTTCTTTAAAATTAGCAGAGTTGCAAGTAATCTATAATGAAATAGGGGAGTATCCAATTTTATTGTTAGACGATTTTATGTCAGAATTAGATGAAAAAAGAAGGAATAACTTTTTATCTTATACGAAAGATACACAAGTAGTTATTACCTGTACAGATAAAATCGCATCATTACAAAAAGATGACAAAATATATCAAGTAAATAAAGGAGAGGTAAAAATACCTATTGCAAATGACGAAAAAAAGATATAAGATAAAGAAGAAATACGAAAGGAATGAAATAAATGGAAAAGTATGAACACGAATATAAAGCAGACCAAATACAAGTATTAGAAGGACTAGAAGCAGTAAGAAAAAGACCTGGTATGTATATAGGAAGTGTATCTATTAGAGGATTACACCATTTAGTATATGAAATAGTGGATAACTGCGTAGATGAAGCACTAGCAGGATATTGTACACATATTCACGTTACTATTGAACCAGGAAATATTATTTGTGTAGAGGATGATGGAAGAGGAATTCCTGTAGATATCCATCCAAAAACAAAAATTTCTGCAGCAGAGACAGTATATACAGTATTACATGCAGGAGGAAAATTTGGAGGAGATAGTGGATATAAAGTTTCAGGAGGACTTCATGGGGTTGGTGCATCTGTTGTAAATGCCTTATCTACATGGACAGAAGTTACTATTCAAAGAGATGGTGGAATTTTCTATATGAAATTTGAAAAAGGGAAAACCGTTCAACCATTGAAAAAAATAGGAGATTCTAACAAAACAGGAACAAAAGTAAGATTTTTAGCAGATGATACAATATTTGAAACTTTAGAATATGATTATGAAACATTAGAAGATAGATTTAGAGAGATGGCTTTTTTAACAAAAGGATTAAAAATT
>CALWZX010000037.1 GCA_944386125.1 uncultured Clostridia bacterium
ATACTTAGTGCTTTTGTTTTTCTATATTTTTTCAAAATTTTTTATATCTATTTTCCCCAGATTATTTAACTCATATTACTGTTATTATTTTATTATACTTATTGTCTTATAAGCACAAAAAAATTCTAACTCTTTTTCAGAGCTAGAATTTTTTTATACTTTATCTGTTTTTCTTTAGTACTTTTCTTTTGATAAAGATAATTCCTACTGCTATTAATCCTGCAGCTACAAGCGTTACAGAAGCTATAATAATTGCTATGTTGCTTGCACCAAATGGTGGTAATATTTTTACTTCTTCTGCTATATCGGTATCCATTTCTTGTGGTTCTATATCTGGGTTTTGGTTACCTGCTACAGAATATTCATTTCTTCTACCTACTAAGTTGTCTGTTCTAATAATTTCTACAATATTTCTATAGCTTAAGTCATCTGCTTCATTTTCTGGTGAAATTAATTGTGTTAATACTAATGAAGTGCTAACTTCTGTTTGTGCATTTCCATTTACTTCATCTTGATAGATTTGTGGTACTAATGGTGTTGCTAAACTTTCTGTTGTAATTACAGATGTATATTGATTTACTTTATTTTTAAGTCTAGTATTTAATCTGCTACTCTTTGCTGCAATTGTATTATCTAAGTTATATTCTGTAAATAGATAACTATCTCTATCTTTTTGTGCTACTAATTTCCATTGCGTATTATCTTGTGCATAGAATTGCATATTATTTGGTATATAGTCAATGATTTCATCTGGAGTTGTTGTTACAATTGTACTCTTATCAGCTACTTCTCCTGTGTAGTAGAATTTATTATCTTTATAGTCTGCTTCACCAATATTTCTAACTGTAATTTGGTATGTAATTTGAATTGTTGCACCATGCATTAATTCTTCGTCCATACTAATTTGAATAACTCCGAATTTATCACTATTTAAGTCTCTAATATGTTCAATACTTGTAAACTTGTCAGGGTCTAGTAAAGTTCCATTTGCATATCCTGCTTCATATCTTTGATGTTCTTGCCATAAAACATTGTTCATAGCTCCGCTTGCATCAAATAATACTGATTTATCTGCTAAAGTAATTTTTACATTGGTTACTTCTTTTTCGATTGCTAATTGTGCTTTTGGTCTTTCTTCTAATCCTAAGTCTACATCTCTTATGATATATGCTCCATTATTGGTATTTGAATTATTATTTCCACTTTGATTTCCTGTTGTTTGTGTATTATTTTCAATTTCTAAGTTAATTAATCCTGTTTCTGCAGTCATTTGTGTTTTTGCTAATAATTCATCTACTAAAGCTTTTACTTCTTCTTTTGTATATGGAATTTCAGTATTAGAAGTTGTTCCATCTGGATATCCTTGTCTATTTCTAAAGCTTGCAAGTACTTCTGCTACATGATTCATTAAGTTATTATCTGAATAATCCATTACTTCTTCTCTACTGTTTAAGTAGAATTCTCCATCTTCTTGGCTATCATTGTCTGGATCTCTTGGTGTACTTGGATTTTCTGACATGATATCTTTTGCATCTGATACATATATACTTTGATTTGCTTGATTTACAGGAACATTGCTATTGATTGTTGTGTTATATGGATCTGAAGCTGCTATATCATAGTAATATGTTGTTCCTGCAGCTCTAGATGCTGCTGATGTAGCTGACTCATTTTGTGTACAATTATTCATGTCATATGCATTAATTGTCCATAAGGTTTCGCCTTCTTGTTTATTTCCTCCAGAATAGCTAAAGTCTCTCTTCCAAATATATTGTCTTGTTTGTGCTACTCCTTTTTGATAAGTAGTAGATTTATAATCTTGACCATTATAAGATGTATCATTTAAGCCTTGTTGTACTTGTCCTGCTTTATTGGCATATAATCCTTGCAATAACTGAGAAATTTCTTTTGCATTATTCGTATTATCGTCATTTACTCCGGAATTTGGATTTACTAATGCTGTTCTCACTGTATCTCCATATATAAATCTTACCACATAATTTCCTGGTACAAAAGATTTGAATGCATATCTACCTTTTTGTTGGTCGCCAAAGTTATAGTTTTGTACGATTCCGCTATTGTTGATAATTGGAGTTTCTGAAGATTGTGTTCCAGAACCTGTACCATATCCAATTGTGTTAGTTCCTCCGAATTCTCCTTGTCCTATTGCTTTTGTTCTGTTGTCACCAAATTCTCTCCATACATATTCTGTTCCATTTTCCATAACTTCTACTAATTGTACTGTTACACCATCAATTGGTGTTTCATTTTCTTCACGAATACCATTTCCTGTAGTTGTAGCTTCTATTGTTTGGTTTCTCTCATCTTCCCATATGATTCCTGAAATAGATCTTTGCTCATTATCATTTCTATATAGTCTTAATTGTAAGTTTGGAGCTTTATCTGTATCATCCTCAAATGCTTCATAGTTAATTGTTCCGTCTTTTGGTACATCACTTGGCTCTAAGTTACCAGGTGTTGAATCCATATCTACAATACCCGCTGGTGTTCCTCCTACATTTCCTACATTTGGTACTTGTGTTGCATCATCATATTTTGTTGTATATCCATTGATTTCAACAATATTTTCTTTACCTACACCTATTAAGTTTCCTGTTGTTACTTCTTCATCTAGAATTACCCAATCTTCATTATTTAATGTAGTTTTATTTACCCTAAATGTTACATATACATATGCTAATTGTCCTGGTGTTAAGTAAACATCATCTAAACCTTGAATATATAAATTCTTGTATCCATTAATTGTTGTTGTTTGTGAACCAGATGTATATCTACTTGAATTTACTGCTCGAATATCTTTTTGACCACTATTGTTTCCAAATGGAATTTCTATATATGAACGTTCTGGAATGTATGTGTAGTCATTATCATAATATTCTACAATTTCATCTATTTTTGTATGAATTGATGGTGATTGATTGTATACAGAAATTCTATATGTTACATATACTTCTAATTCATCGCTCTTGTCTTTTCCATATTTTGCTGGATCTCCATAATTACTTACTTTATAATCATAGTCTGATGGATAAATTTCTCTTGTATAAGTTGTATGTCCTCCATTTGGTTCATAGTATGCATCTGAAAGTCTTACTTCTATATCCCATGTAGAATCTTTGTTTCCATCATTATTTCTATGGTCATATTCATAAGTTTGTTGTTTTCCGTTGATTTCTATTGTAGCTTTTTGCACGTCTTTCTTAATAGCAATATCTGTTGTTGTTCTTGCGTTTAATCCTAAGTTTACATTACTTTGTTCTTCATGTGTTCTATGATATGTTAGTCTTCCTTCTGTTGTCGTTGTATGTGTTACCGCTGCTGTAAATGCTACTTTATATCCTGTTGTATCGACTAAGTAATATTTTTGTTTTGCCATATCTGTATCTTCAATAACATACATTAGTTTATCTCTATCATAGATAACTAATAAGTCGTGTGTTGCATATAAGTCATACTTAAATTCTCCCTCTACCATATGACCTGTTTGTGAATGTATTTTTGTATCTTCAATATATTGTAATTTATCTTCAATTTCTGAGTCTTGTCCTCCATATTCGTTAACAATTTGATCATAAATGGTTTGTAAATCAGGATAAGTTCTGTTTGCTTGGATATATTCTCGTATTTTCTTGCTAATGATACCTTCTGTATTATCTGAATAATCATCTAATAGTTGAAGTTTATCACTATTTGTCTTTGTATAACTATATGCACCATTTCCATTATTAACTAATGCATATCCTTTTAACTCTTGGTCTGTAAAGGTTTTTCCAGATGTTCCATATCCTAATGAATCACTTGAATCATAGTTTCTTGGAGATGATTCTATGGTTGCAAATAATTCATTATATTCTAACCTTTCATCATCAATTTCACTTGCTACTGAGATATTTGGCCAATCTTGACGTTTTACCTCTTCTTGACCAGTGTAGTAAGTTGCTTGATATGTTTGACCACTGTATGTAAATTGTACAAAGTATTTTCTTGTTGGTCTTACACCTTTAAAGATATATTTACCATTTTCATCTGTTAATGTTGGGTTTGTTCTAATTTCTTGTCCATTCGGATCTTGTGCTAATGTTGCAAGTACTGGTTCTCCTCCATCTATATATTCATATAAAGATACTTCAATATTCTTTAAGTATTTTTCTCCATTTTCTTTTATACCATCTGGAAGAGATTCTTTGCCTCCATTTTCATCTTCCCATACTCTACCACTAATATTCATAGTAATTTCATTAATTTTTTTATCATCATCGTCATCATCATCATCGCCTGGGTTATTTTTTGGCTCAATTCTTAATGTTTTATATCCTAAATATGGTTGTGCACCTGTTACTAATAATAAATCTTGGATATCTGCATGGTCTACTGCTGTAATATAGTATTTTGTTTTAGAACAATATTTAGGATGTGAGCCATGATTACTACAACTTCTATAATCATAAACATGTCTTCCATCTGATACTGATGACCATTTATATAATGGTTGTGTATCCCCTTTAGAAGTTGCATACATTTCTGCATCAAAATATTTAATATATCTAAAGTCTACCTCTAGGCGAATTCTTGATGGATCCAAAGTAGTAGCACTAGTTCCTCCATCTCCTTGGAATTGTACATAAAATTCTTCTTCTGTTTTTGGGAATATATATTCTGGGTCTACTTCATCAAGCATTTTTGATTTTGTAATTTTAAATTCACTTTTTGCTTGTTGAATAATATTTCCGTTTTCATCTCTAAGCTCTGCACTTAATGTTTTATATAAATTATTATTTTGATCATATATACGAATTTCTGTAATCTCTGAGAAATTGATTCTTGCATTACTTTCTACAGATCTTCTTACATATGCATCATTGTATTTAATTTTAAATGGTCCTACTGTGTAAGTATTAGTAACTCTATCTACCATAGTATAAGTACTAGTTGTTTTATCCTCTACTAATAATTCACCATTATTTTTTTGTAACTCATCATAGAAATCTTGATATTTGTATGCTTCACCTTTTAACATACCAGCACCAGCAATAGAAATTACTGTGTCTTCATCGATTCCTTCTCTTCCTGCAATTACATCCATTTGCGTTTGAATACGCTGGTACATGTTTTGATGTCCATTTTCTGGATTATTTATTGTCATAGCGTATTGATACACATTTGCTTTAATGTCTGATAAAGAAGTTCCTCCTGGTCCTATTCCTAACGCTAATTGTGAATATACCCAGTTTAATACTCCTCCTACACCATCATCTGCATTAGCTAGTTGTAGGAAAGTATTGCGTAATGCTGAATTATGGCTGTAGTTATTAGCTTGTTTTATATAGTATTGTTGCAAATCTTGCATACTTGCCACTACTTCATCTATTGTAGATGCTAATTGTACTTCTAATGCGTATTCTTCTACTTTTTGTATCTCTTGTGCTAAAATTCTGATTTCTTCCTCTTTTTTAATATCAGAATTATACTCTGTTTCTGTATCAATAGCTAATATATCTTTACCATCATTGATTGGACTTTTACCAGATTTATCTCCTTTTGTCATCCACATAGCACGCTGTGCTGTCCAAGAAGCAACTTGTTCTGCATTTTTACCAAGGTTAGCAAATATATATCCTAAGTATTGATAGTCATCATCTGCTCCTGTTAGAAGATATTGTGTTTCAATCGTATATACAGGCTCTCCATAATATCTCTCCGTAGAACTTTTCTTATCATCTGGATTATGAGAACTACAAGCAGTTTTCTTATGATAAATACTCGTACTATCTACTGTATATCCGTAGTCTGATAATAATCCTGAAGTTCTTAATCTATGTCCTTTTTCTTTACAATAAGCTCCAAAGGTTTTTCCTCCGATAGTAATGGATGTTGGTACTACGTTAGAATTTCCATCTTTACTTGGTCTATCATTGACAAAACCGTTAAAGTAAAATGTTGTTCCTACAAGCCCACCTGAAGAACTTCCTCCTGTATCTGGTTCTTGGGTTCCGTCACCATCTCCATCACCATCTTCGCCATCACCTTCGCCTTCTTCTCCGTCACCATCTTCGCCTTGGTCTGGATTTACTGGTTGATTAGTTGGTCTAATATTTTCAATTCTTCCTTCTAGTGATTCTAAAGCTGTTTTTTCTGCTTCATCTTTTGTTTCATCTTTTAATTCCTCTACTCTTTCTAGCATGTCATTGATGACATTTTCAAATAAGTCATAGTAATAATCTTCTCTATCTTCTTCTGACAATGCCCAATAAGCACCTGAGGCAAATAAATAATATTTATCTACAAACTTTTCTAATGTTGCTCTATCCATTCCCCAAACATCTGCCATATTCAGTGCATCTGCTGCATCTACTGCATTAGGGTTAGTAATATCAGACATCTCATTATCTGGTATATCTTCCCAGCTATCATATGCTAAAGTAATTTTTATATTTCCTAATAATACCAGCATTATGGTAAGGAATATCAGTATCAGTCTTGTTATCCATTTTATTTTTTGTTGCATTTCTCTCCCTCCTTTCTTTCTATATTTTTCTTAATACTTTTTTATATATAAAGTATGCTCCTGTTCCTATAATAGCAAGTATTGCTATAGTAAGTCCTATAAATAATACTGTTTCTGAACCAGTTCTTACAGATAGTATTACGTCTGCCGATGCCATATCATCTTCTCCTGTTACTTTGTTTGCTGGAGTTGAATCTATATCTTTTAATCCTAGTTCGTTATAGTCTTCATAAATTTCTGCTGTATTCGTAATTGGTGTTCCTAAATCACTTTCTAATAGATTTTTCGTTAAATACAATTTAACTTCTTTTGTTTCTCCTGGTGCTATTTTAATATTCGATAAGCTAGAGTTATAAATTGCACCATCTTCTGAAGTGTACCAATCTTTATTTAATTCTGCATTAAATTTTAAGTTACTTGGTAAATAGTCAACTATTCTTTTTGCATAACCATCTACTTCACCTTCATTTTTAATCGTAATGGTATATTCTACAACAATTGTAGTTTGTTGTACATATCTTCCTATTAAATCTCTTTTAGCAAAGTTGGTATCATATGGGTATGTAGCTGTTCCTGTTGGATTTTGTACTGTAATATTAGAAACTTTTTGCGTTAAGCTTAAATCAAAGTTTTTATGTTCTACTAATCCTAAATTAATGTTATATACATTTTCATCTGCTACTGTAATTTTTTCTGTAACACCTGCTACAAAAGTTACCCCATCAACTGTTACTTCTGCATCCATAGCATCTGAATTTTCAATTTCTGAAACTTCTGCTTGTTTATATTCTGTTGCTGAATATTTGGATGTGTCATATTGAAATACTACTGTATATGTTCCTGCATTTAATGCTTTAAATGTGTATTGCCCATTTTCATCTGTTGTTGCTACTACTTTATCTCCATTTCCATCTCTTACAAAATCTCCTGTATCATTATTAAATAATAATACTTAGATTCCTGATAATTATTCTTCTTCTGTATCATTTTTTCCGTTTGCATTTTCATCATACCAAACAACACCTTGTATTCTTCTGTTACCTGTTAAGTCTCCTCCTTCTTGCCCTTCGTCTGTAGTTCCTGCAGGTACAATTTTATGTACAATTTCATTGGTAATAATTTCTGGCACTTCATCATGTGTAATTTTAAAAGAGTATTTAATTTCTTTTTCATTTACACCATCTTCTAATTCTAAAGCCTCTGCTGAAATGGTATATTGTAATACTTGTCCTGGAAGTAAGCTAATAGATAACTTAATAGGTTCTCCATTTTCCCCTTCAGTTCCACCACCAACTTCTCCTTGTACAGAGTCTATTTGGTATTTTGAAGATAAATATCTTACCCCTTCTGGTAATACACCTTCAATATTAATTCCTTGTATTAATTGTTCTCCTGTATTTTCTAATTGTAGTGTATATTCAATAACAGTTCCTTCTTCTACATCCCAATTATTTGGTATGTTACTTGTTAAGTATCCGGATAAACTTGGTCTTGTTATTTGTGTTTTTGTTTCAATTGTGTTTGTTTGCATTGCAAATGTTTCGTTATTTTGTGTTCTTCCTGATAATGACATAGTATTACTTACAGAAGTCATTCCATATTTTGTTCCATCTACTGTTACTTCTAAGTAAATGGTTGCTACTTCAAAGCCACTTAATTTTCCTATATTAAAAGTAATTTCCTTGGTTTGGTCATTATAGGTATCTTTTTCATAAAATATTTCTCCATGTTTTTCTACATAAGCATTTTGATAAATTAAACCATCAGGAATAATATCTTTTACCACAACATCTTCTTTCATCTCCTCATTCATATTAGCTACTTCTAATATATAGGTTAAGGTTTCTCCTGCTGTTAATTCTGTATTAATACCTGGGCTTGTTACCATAGCTGTAGATACATATCCACTTAATGCCTTATTGGTTAATTCATTAGAAAATACTTGTGTAGTAATTCCATCAGATACCGCATACGCTTTAGCAGTAATTGTTCTTTCAGGAACAATTTCTTCTCCTTCTTCTTCTCTTTCTTCCTCTTCTTCTGTTAATTCTATGGTATTAACCCTTACATCAAATTCGTATGTTGCACTTTCTCCTGGTTGTAAACTGCTAAATCCTTTTGTCGCTGTTTTCTTTTCCTCATTTGGTGTATAAATATCTATCTCTCCATAATCACCTGGCACATATTCTATAAAAGTAGTGTATTGTGGTATATCCATTGCTAGCACAATTCCTTTTACTTCTACTTTACCAGTATTGGTTACGGTTGCTTTATAATGAATATTTTGTCCTTCTCTTACATCTTGATTTTCTACATTTGATTCTAGTTTTACAGATATTTCTGGTCCTTCACCTGTAGTTAATTTTACAGTTGGTGCTACAGTCTTATCTTCACTTGTTGCTCCATCTAAGATAGAGTATATTGCATAATTGGTATAACCATCATTATTTCTTCCTAAATTTTCTGGAATTTCAGCTGTATAGCTTGCTGTAATGATATCTCCCACTTGCATGATATATGTACTTTCTGGAACAATTAAGAAAGATCTTACTTTACCTAAATCTGCTGGTGTTTGTGTCCATCCATTTTCAGTATTTTCTAAATCCTTTGTAGCTTCTGGATTTTCTGAATAATATACTTGATAGTTTGTTAATCCAGATACGCTAAGAGGTGTTTTCATAATAGCATCAAATGTTGAACCCAAGCTTTCTCCTGAAGCTGCATCTGTGTTATCTTTAGCAATTGTTCTTCCTAAAATAGATACATTTTTTAGAGCTTTTCCATTATTGTTCATAACTGTCATTTCTAAAACTGCTTCTTTTTTGCTTTGACTTAATACATCTAATTTTCCTTCGCTATTTTCTCCATCTAGTGTTTCTATAACATCTTTTGCTGTATTAAAATTACTTACCTTATTAATAGTAACTGTTCCTGTTGGAGATTGTGTAGTAACTGGTGTTTTTACTTCTATTGTTTCTCTTTCATTAGTTACTTGCATAATTATTTCTGTTTGTGTTGTTGGAGTTAATCTTCTTAAAGTCATATTGGCATCTATGATGATATTTGCTCCACCATAGATTAATCCTAAATCATATACAGTTTGTTCTCCTACCATATCAATTATGATTGCTTTTCTACCATCTTCTCTAGTTATTACTTGATAATTACCAATTGTAAGTTCTGTATTAAATGCAACTTCTGGTGCTTTATTTAAAGTAATATTTTCTACATATTCTGGTAAGATAATCTCAATTCTTGGGTTAGTAAATAATTTATTTTGAATCGTATTAGTATTTAAAACTGCTGTTAATATAACATTTTGATTTTCTGTTACTGTAGATAATGTGTCTCTATCAATTATTAAGTTGGCACTCATTTGTAGTTCATCTAATATAGATGTCATAGTAGCGGTCCCATCAACAATTGTTACCCCTCCTAAAGTTGCTACTACTTGTGCTTTTGTTTCTATTCCTGCAATACTACTGATTTGCTCTTGTGTATAACTTACATCTGTATGAATTGCTCTTTGTGCCCCAATTTCTATTTTTCCTTCTTTTTGAGGTTTTGTTGTTTCAATAATTAATTCATTGATATTATACTGGGTTAAATCTACTTGTGACATTCCATATGAAACTTCTGTAGAATCCTTTGTAATTTCACTAATTACTGTTCCTTCAGGAGTTTTAATGGTAACTTTTCCCTCTTCTCCTAAAATATCCATAGCTTGTTTTTTATTTATAGTAACATTTTTAATGTATACATTATTTGCCATAGCAATTCTAACATCTTCTGGTGCTATAAAATTTCCACTCATTAATTTTAATTGCATAATATCTACTAAGTCTGAATAAGAAACATCTAAAATATATTTTTCATCATAAATAGTTTCTTGTTTATTTTCTTCTGCTATTGCTTGTTTTTGATTAGCATACATATATGCTTTTGAAATATGTTCTGTCATAGTATTTTGTAATGTAACTACATCATTTAGCTTCTCTTTTAAAGTTTGTTCATTTACAATTTCTGCTACTACGTTGTTACTTGTATATACTGATAAATCAGATTTTGCACTTAAAGGAATAACAATTCCTTCTTCTGTAATAGAGTTTAATGTTTCTTCTGGATATATGTATGTAATAATATATTCATCTTGTACTTGTTTTTTCCAAGAAATCTGATTACTCTCTTCTGTTTGTATATTATTGACTTGTATAGTTATTTGTGCTTTCTCAGCATCATATTGATAATTTTCTTCTTTAAAACTACTTCCTGTTGTATCTCCATTAGTTGCTGCAGTAGATAATGCTTCTACTCTAACTTCTGTTGGTTTTATTTGATTAATAGAAGGTACGTCTACTGTAATATTCGTTTGTTTAATTGGTAATTTGTTATCTTTAACTCCTGATTTTACCACAGTTTGTATAATAATTCCTTTTTTCTCATTTATATTAAAAGGAATGTATTTTGATATACTTTGTTCTAAGTTTGCTTCTATAGAGTTAGCATACCAATCTAATTGTATTGTAATTTCTTTTTTTACTTCATGTTCTTTACCATTAATGTCAACAAAAGTTCCTTCTATTTGGGCAATGGTTTGTTTTGAAAATTCATTTTCGAGAATTATTTCATTACTTGTAAATAGGATTGGTAATTCTATTTCTTGTTCTGTATTAGCATTCATTTGATTAAATACTATTTCTTTTGTCTGTTTGTTTATGCTTTGGATAATACTACTATTGCTTGCTACTTCACCTAATTCAAAATTTACATTTTCACCTTCATTTTCAGCTTTTAGTGTTACCTTTGCATTTTTTAAATATCCACTACTTCCTACAGATACTTTTACATATAATCGATTATCTGCTCCTATTTCTAGCCTTGCCGAGCGGGTATTATTTTCTTCCTGCTTAAAATAAGCATCAAAATGAACATCGTCAATATTTGTTGCAGTATTTTGTGAGTTCAACTCAGTTGCTAATACTTGCGAACCATAAATACCAACGATAGATAAATTACTTAAAACAATTGTCATAACAGTAATTGTTGCTACTAATTTTGTTAAAATCTTTTTCATAGAAACCTCCTATTTTTGTTTTATTTTTTAGTGCCTCACTATTATTTATTATACTACATATGTGCTCATTTTTCAACGCTTTCTCATATTTTTAATACTTTTTATGTTAAATAATTTTGTTTTTTATAATTTTATTAATATTTATAAATATATTCTTTCTTATTGTTACATTTTTCTCGTTTTTTTTCAAGTAAATTTTGACGTTATCTTTCTCTTCTTTCATACATATATATACGGAAATACAAATTTCTAAGCAAATATTAAATTTATATTACAATTCCATTTTTTAGTAACATTTTTTTGTTTTTTACATATGATAATAATAGAAACATTGGGATGCAATTTTGTATCAGAAAGAAGGATTTTTATGAGCAAGGAATTTCCTGAAGATATTCAAAAAATGTTCGAGAAGTTTTCTAAAAGCACTGATAACACTAACTTTGAGGACAAAGATACAACTTCTTCTCAATCTAGTTCTTTTGATAATATTATGGGAAATATAGATATGAATACTTTACTAAAGTTGAAAAGTGTTATGGAAAAAATGAAACAAAATCAAAACAATCCACGCTCTCAATTGCTTTATTCCCTAAGACCTTATCTTCGTGACAGCAGAAAAAATAAACTAGAACAATATATTCAGCTTTTAAATATGAGTGATCTTATTGATGGCTTAGGAATTATGGGTGGTGAAAATAAAAAATGATGTTTCCTTTTTTTCCTTATTATCGAAGGCGAGGGAATTTTAATTACACATATGAGCCTCATAGGGTTCCCCCAAAAAGGCCTATGGAGATTCCTGTAGATAATTCTTCCCAAGATAAAGAAGAAAAAACTTTTGAAATTTTTGGATTAACCTTTCATTTTGATGACTTATTGCTCATTGGTCTTTTATTTTTATTATATCAAGATGATTGTGACGATTATTATTTATTTATTGTTCTTTTACTTCTATTACTAAGTAACTAAAAAACTGCCAAATTTATATTCTTTGACAGTTTTTTAGTTTATAATACAATTTCATTATTTTCATTCACATACGCAAAATTTTCGGTTTCTATTTCTTCCTCATTTAGTTCAATTTCTTTTATGATATTAGAAATTCTGATTTGAGGAGATTCTATTTTCTCTGCTGCTATAATTGCTTGTTTATTTCCTTTTGCTCCAGCATGTGCAAGCCCTCGTAAAACCCCCAAAACAATGATGTTTTCACCTGCAATTACTTCTGCACCCCCGTTAACGTCTCCAATAACTACAATACTTCCTTCATACTCAATTTTTTGTCCTGAACGCAACGCACCTTTATGAAATATAGTATCTGAAGATGCAATTTCTTTACTAAAACTCCTCTTTATTCCATGTAAACCTAAACCTTTAGAACTTTCAAAATCTATATCTACAGGAATTTGTAACCCGAATTGCACTTCTTATTTCCTCTATTTCTTTTTTCTTTAATACCTTTCCCTCAACATAAATAGATGTTTTTTCACCCTTGTATAGTTTTTTTAAATCTGGTAATTTTTCCTGTAGACATTCTAAAATCTCACTTTGTTTTGCATCTTCATGGATTTTCATTACTATTTTATTTTTTTTAAGCTCAATGATTACACAATTTTTCATTTCTTTTCCTTCTTTCTTTTTTTGCCCTCTTTTTCTTTCTTTGCTCTTGTGTATTTCATAATTTTAATTTTGAATTTCTGTACTTGGTTTTGCAGTCATGTCTTCTGTTACTTTTGTCGCATTCATTCCAAAGTATTCTGCAATTATGTCTCTTGCAACTTCTGCAGTGTATCCTCCATGTTGTCCGTTTTCAACCATAACTACTACAGCAATTTCTGGTTTATCAAATGGAGCAAAGCCTACAAACCATGCGTTAGTCACAGCATCATCACCTGTTTGAGCAGAACCTGTTTTTCCTCCTACTTCTATATTGAACCCTTTAAAATAAGAATAAGCCGTTCCTCCAGATTCACTAGTTACTCCTCGCATTCCTTCAAGTACTGCTTGTACATTTTCCGATTGAAAGCTTAAATTTTCTGTTTGTTCTTCCTTCGTAATTCCCATTTTTTCTTGCAAATAATTTTCAATTTCTTCTTTTGGTATCTCATTTCCATTAGCATCTACAATAGATTTTAAAATAGTTACATCAATATTTTTTCCCCCATTAGCAATAATACTTGTATATTTTGCCATTTGTATAGGTGTAAATTGATTATTTTCTTGTCCTATTGCTGCAGATAATACATTTCCTTCATTCCACTCTACTCCTAACTTTTGAGAGGTTTCTCTGCAAGCTACTGTTCCTTCCACTTCACCTAATAATTCCACTTCTGTTTTTTTACCTAATCCTAAATACCTTGCATATTTAGCTAAGTTTTCATCTCCTAGTCTATTTCCTAGTTCATAGAAGAAATAGTTACAAGAATGTTGAATAGCTTGTGTTACATTTAAATATCCATGTCCTCCTCCCGTTGAATTATATATCCAACATTTTGGATTATAATCTGATGAATAGTGATAAATTCCTGTATCTCTAATTTTCTCTGTTACTGTAAGTTTTCCCGTTTCTAATGCTGCTATTGCAGTGGCCATTTTGAAAGTAGATCCTGGGGCTGATA
>CALWZX010000038.1 GCA_944386125.1 uncultured Clostridia bacterium
ATAGAGATTCCTTCTGGTATATCATGAAAGCAAATAGCAATAGCTAGCGAATATCCTAATACTAGAGAAGCCTCAAATCCAGATCCTATTGCTAATCCTTCCGGGAAATTGTGTAGAGCCAATCCAATGCTTATAATTATCCCTGTTGTTAATAAGTTTTGTTTTGGATTTGCT
Source organism: uncultured Clostridia bacterium (assembly GCA_944386125.1). Lineage (GTDB taxonomy): Bacteria > Bacillota > Clostridia > TANB77 > CAG-508 > UMGS1663. The sequence continues at coordinate 175 of CALWZX010000038.1, forward strand.
TTTTCTACTTTTTCATTTCTTTTAATATAATTTTCACAGCAGAGCATTACTATAATTCCTATGATAATACCTAAAATTACGCTTCCTATACTAGATAATTGCATAGCTTCTGGTATTAAATCAAAGCATACTATTGCCAGCATAAGTCCTGCCGAAAAAGATAATAGCATACTTAAAAATTTTTTAGATGTATATGGGCTAAATATTCCAATAAGCCCTCCTATCGTTGTTCCAAATGTTCCAAAAAAAATACCTATTAGTGTTGTTTTTATAATTTCATTAATGTTTATCACTTCCGTTTTCGTTGATTTTTTACATATATATGTGTAAAAATTAGGATTATTCTTAATTTTATATTGTAATTTCATGTGTTTTGACATATTATATAAGTAATGAGGTGATATGATATGGCAAATATTCTAGATTATTTATCTTGGCGAGGAGACATTAGTTTTTCTTATGCGAAATTTAATGAAGTAGATAACTTAATTCTTTCTAGACTTTCTTATCTTCCTTTTGAAGATTTTATAGGAAATACTGAGTCTATGACAATTAAAGAAGCTTATTCTCAGTTCTCTAAACTTACTAAACCTTCTGTTTTGCAAAAAGAAGATTTGGATTTATTTCCTGCACTTGCTAAAAGTGAAAGGTTCTCTCATTTAATGATTAGTGATTTTGTTAATCATGTAAGTATCGAAACAGAGAAACAATTTTCAGCAATTGTTATTCATCTTCCTCAAGGCCTTTATGTTTCTTTCAGAGGAACTGATGACACGATAATAGGCTGGAAAGAAGATTTTAATATGTGTTTTTTAGATAATATTCCTTCTCAAATAGATAGTTTAGAATATTTAGAAAAAATTTCAAAAAAATACCCAGATCAAAAGTTAATTGTAGGAGGACATTCTAAAGGTGGAAATTTGGCGGTGTATTCTTCTGCATTTTGTGATGATTTTACAAGAAATAAAATTGTTCATGTTTATAATAATGATGGACCTGGATTTTCTGAAAAAATTATACAAACTCCAGAATATCAATTAGTTTTAGATAAACTCATCTCCTTTGTTCCTCAATCTTCTGTTATTGGCAGATTATTAAATCATAAAGGAAAATCTATTGTGGTAAAAAGTTCACAATCAGGAATATTACAACATGATTTATTTACTTGGCAAGTATATGGTACAAAGTTTGAAAAGTTAGATGCCTTAACGGTAAAAAGTTTATTTATTGATAAAACAATTAGCGAATGGCTAGAAAAGGTTTCTCCTGAAGAGCGAGAAAAATTTATTGATATTATTTTTCAAATTTTATCTGATACAAAAGTAACTTCTATCGAAGGTTTAAGTAAAAATTGGTTTTATCATGCTTCTGTAATTTTAAAATCTTATACCAATATTGATAGAGAGAGTAAAGATATTGTATTTCATACTTTATATTCTCTATTTTCTCTTGCTAGTTCTAATTTTTTAAACTCTCCTAATAAAAGTAAAATACTAGGACATGGATAATTGTCCTAGTACTTTTTATTCCTCTTCTCCTTTTAATTTTTCCGCTGTATCAGCAGCAATTAAATTATCTACTAATTCATCAATGTTTCCATTTAAAAAGTCCTCAAATTGATAGATATTCATTCCAATTCTATGGTCTGTAATTCTTCCTTGTGGATAGTTATAAGTTCTTATTTTTTCGCTTCTCTCTCCACTTCCTACCTGACTTCTTCTTGCACTTGCTATTTCATTATCTTGTTTTGCTTTTTCTATTTCATATAATCTAGATCGTAATAGTTTCATTGCATATTCTCTATTTTGTACTTGTGAACGCTCTGTTTGACATTCAGCAACCATACCTGTTGGTATATGAATTAATCTTACTGCTGATGAAGTTTTATTAACATGTTGTCCTCCTGCACCAGATGCTCTAAATACTTCCATTTTAATATCTGCTGGGTTAATATCTATTTCTACATCTTCTACTTCTGGAAGAACCGCAACAGTTGCTGTTGATGTATGTATTCTTCCACTACTTTCTGTATCCGGTACTCTTTGTACTCTATGTACACCACTTTCAAATTTCAATCTGCTATATGCACCTTTTCCATTAATCATAAAAGATATTTCTTTATAGCCACCTAATTCTGTTGCATTTTCATTAACTACTTCTAATTTCCAGTGTTTTCTCTCTGCATACATAGAATACATTCTAAATAAAGTTCCTGCAAATAATGCTGCTTCTTCTCCTCCTGCACCTGCTCTTATTTCACAGATTACGTTTTTATCGTCATCTGGATCTTTCGGAATTAATAATATTTTTAATTCTTCTTCTATTTTGGGTAATTGTTCTTTTGCAGTAAGCATTTCTTCTTCTGCTAAATCTTTCATTTCTGGATCTGTCATTAATTCCTTAGCATCTTCATATTCTTGTTTTGTTTTTTTGTATTCTCTAAATTTTTCTACAATTGGTTCTAATTCCGCATGTTCTTTCATATATTCTCTCCATTCGCTATTACGAGAGATTATTTCTGGATCACTAATTTTTTGTGTTAATTCTTCATATCTCTTTTCTACTGTCTCTAATTTATCAAACATAAAAATACTCCTTTATTTTAAACTTTTACTATTATACTATATTTTATTGTTTTATTCAATATTTGCGTGTAGAATTCTATAACTAAAATGATATATTTCTAAAAAGAAATATATCATTTTAGTTACATAGTAATCATATGAAATGGAATTTGTTCCTTTTCTAATAAATCTTTTTCTCTTTGTGTACAGGTAAATAAAATAATTTGGCTTTGTTTAAATTCCTCATATATATATACTAATATATTTTTTAATCTTTCTGTATCATAATAAGCAAATGCTTCATCTAAAATAATTGGCATATTTTCATTAGATAGTTCTCTACTTACCGCAATTCTTAATGATAAATATAATTGCGTAATTGTTCCTACACTCAATCTATCTATACTGACATACTCTCCATCTTCTTTTTCTACAATCATTCCTTCTTGTTCATTTAATTTGACTTGCTTATATTTTTCATTAGATATTTTTTGCATAATTTGCGATAATTCTTGTGTAAATTTTGGAGTAACATTTTGTTTCATAATTTGATAAGCTTCTTCTAAAGCTGTTTTTGCTATTTCTATACTCATATTGTCTTTTTGTAAATTCTGTTTTTGTTCATTTAAGAGTTCTAATTCTTCTTCTATAGATGCTAATTGTTCTATTTTCGGAATTATATTTTCCTTTTCCATTTGTAAACGATGCTCTTGTATTTGTATTTCCTGCAATTCATTTTCTAAATTTTCTACATTTAATTTTTCATTTATATCTTTTTTATATTTATTTTTTATTTGATTAATTTCTATATTTTTCTCAAAATTCATTTTTTCATTTATTTTTTCTATGAATTTTTTTTGCTCTATAATATTTTTATTATAAATTTCTATTTGAGAATTATTTTTTTCAATTTCTTGTTCAATATTTTTTAATAATTCTTGTTTTATTTTATTTTCTTCATTTATTTTTTCTATTTCTTTTTCTATTTTTTTTATTTTATTTTTATTATAAAAAATAATTGTTATAAATATTGCAAAATCAACTATTGTTAAAGTTCCTAAAATAATATTTAATATATTATTTTTCATAAAAATAAATTGTATTAAAAATATAAAAATAAATAATATTAATAAAATCAATAATAATTTTTTTATTTTATTATTTTTTATTTTATTTTTTTCTTCTTCCCATTTTTTTATATTTTTCTCTTTTATTTTTTCTTTTTTATTTTCATTTTCTTTTTTATTTTTTTCTAAAATTATTTTTTCTTTTTCATAATTTTCAATATTATTTTTATTTATTTTTATTTTTTCTTTTTCTAGTTCTTCTTTTTCTTTTATCTTTTTTAATTGTTTAGCAATTTCTAATTCTTCTTTTTTCTCTGCTAGCTTATTTTGCATTTCATTTTCTTCTTTTTCAATTTCCATTATTTTGCTTTTAAGACAAATAATTTCTTTTTTTTGCATTTCTAACTCTTCAATATTCTTTTGAACTATATTGATTGGCTTTTCTTGTGTTCTATTTGTTCCTATTTCTTCTGTTTGTTTTTTATTTAGCTTATCCATTGCTTTTTTATAGGATATTGTGTCATCCCCTGTTCCCGCAATGTTTGCTAACTTTTGAATTAAAACATTTTGTGTTTGTTTATCTATTTTTATCTGTTCTTGCTCACTTACTACAGATGATAAAAAAGTTTCTTCATTCATTTTGGTTTGTTCAAAAAAGAATTGATTACCATTTGTCTTATCGACAATATATTGACTACTTACATCTTCATATTGCCCATCTAAAATGACTGGGTCTTTCTTCTTAAAGTTACGAAATACTTCAAAAGTTTCTCCTGCGTCTAATTCATACTTTATCTTTCCCGAAAATTCTTCTGTATTCCATGGTAAATATTTATCATAGTCTGAAATTACTTTTCCTCTTTTATTTTTAGAAATTCCATAAAACATATGAGTAATAAAATTTAACAAAGTAGATTTACCACTCTCATTTTTTCCATATACTAGGTTAATTCCCTTTGTTAATTCTATTTCTTTATTTTGTATATTTCCAAAACTATTAATTTTTATTTCTTTTATATTCACTTTAACACCTCCAGTCCTACTTCTATTGCTTTTTCAATCATTTGTTTTTCTTCTTCTGTTTTAGCTTCGTTTTTTTTCTTAAGCATTTGTTTGATAAAAATTCCTTTCAAGGTAGTTTCATTTTGCATCTGTTCTAATGGATACTCTATTTTTGTCATATCTTTTATTTTTATTACATTTTCTTTTTGTATTAATTTTTCTAATTTATATAAATTAATTTCTATATTCCTTGCTCCTACTAATATTATTTCTACATATTGATTAGCGGGAATATGAATTTCTTCTATTTTTTCTACTAATTCTTCTAATGATTGTATATCTTGCAAAGAAACTTCTTTTTTTATCAATTCTATGTCATCTAATGGTATAAATTTTTTTTGCATATTTCCTTTTTCTATTTGAATTTCTACCATTCCATGTTGTCCTAATTCATCAAAACCTAAAGAAATGGCAGAACCCGGATACACTATATTCGTGTTTTCTTGTACATTGTTTTTGTGAATATGACCCAAAGCTACATAGTCAAACCCTATTTTTTCTATTGTTTTTTTAGTTATGGGTTGATATACTTCTTCTCCTATGTTACTTGCATCTAAATCAGCATGTGTTAATAATATATTTATCTTTTCTTTTTCATCTAATGTAATATTTCCTATTTGTGAATTTTGCAAATAAAAACTGGTAAATCCACATCCATATATGTTGATATTTTCTTCTTGTATTTTTTCTATTTTTTCTGAAGTAAATATTGTTACATTTTTACTCCATTCATAGGTTGCATAATATGAATCTTTACAATAAGGATCATGATTTCCTGGTGCAATATATATTTTTGTATCAGGTATCTCTTGAAAAAGACTATTAATATAGTATATAGTACTTTCTCTTACATACTCATGCTCATATAAATCCCCTGCAATCAATAAATAAGGAATTTTTTCTTGTTTAATATATTCTATCATTTTTCTTAAAGCTTTTCTTTGCTCTAATCTTCTTTTTTCCCCTAATTCTTTTTTTCTACTTAATTGTGAAAAAGGTGCATCTAAATGCACATCTGCTACATGTATAATTCTCATTTGTTCCTCCCTTTTTGTTAATTTATTATATAAATAAAATAGTAAAAAGTCAATATTATTTAAAAACATTTGTTTTTTATTTTTGCATAAAAAAATCAACTTATATAAAGTTGATTTTTCATGCTAATCATCTATTTTACCAAATAATTCATCGAATTTTGCTTCCAATTCTTTTTGTATATCGTCCGAAAATGGTTTTACCTTTTCGGTTTCTTGTTTTGTTGGTATTGTTTCTAATTTTGGTTCTTCAAAAGCATCTAATAAACTTTTTGGAGTTGCTACTTCTTGTTCCTTTTTTTCTTCTATTTCTGGAAAATTATCTTCAAATAAATCATCTAAAGATTCTACTTTTAAATTTTGAGCTTTTTCTTTGTTTTCGTCTTCTGGAACGTAAGGATTATATGGATTATACTTTCTCCAAGTACCCCTTTCTCCTCCTTCAAAGTTATTATGATCTAGTTTATATGCATTTAAGTCTTTTAGCATTTTTTGATGTTTGAAATAGTAATATTTCTTTGCCTTTACAGGTTTAATTCCTTTTTCAAATATAATACATAAATCTTCATCCATTCTACGTAATTCATCTGGCGTCATCAACGCTCTTGCCATGATTTGTTCTGAATCGCTATATCCTTGCTTTTTGAATTTTTTATCTTTACTTACTGATGTATTATCACGAGAAATAGTTTTTTCTCCTAATGCTTTTGAAAAATATTCTACAGTTTTAAAAGAGTTACTACCTAAAAACAAGTGCGTATCACAGTTTCCCATAATTGTTTCATAAGATTTTTCATAAACCGCTTCTAATTGGTCTAAGTTTTGCAAAATAACACTAAACTGAATTCCTCTACTTCTAGATGTTGATATTTTTTTGTCAAAGTCTGGTATTTTACCAATATTGGCAAACTCGTCTAATATAAAAAATACTGGTACTTTTAGTCTTCCTCCATTTAAGTCTGCAAAGTTATATAGCTGTTGTATCATCTGTGCGAAGAAAATGGTTAATAAAAAGTCATATGCTGTATGTGTATCTGATGAAATAACATATACCGCTGTTTTTTTAGAGCCAATTTCTTCAAAATTAATAGTATCTGTTGAAGTTACCTCTGCTATATCTTTTGAATCAAATTTACCTAGTTTAGATTGCAAAGAACTTAAAATAGATGAATATGTTTTTTCTGATGCTATTTCTATTGATTTATAATTCATTCTTGCTGGATGATCCATTGGTAATTGATTCATAAGTTCTGTTAAAAGGTTACTTCCCCCATTATTGTTTGCTGCTCTTACTAGTTCAGAACAACTTGCTAGGTTTTGTTCTTCTTCTGGCCTTGTTGCAATTAAGTAATAAATTAATGCTTTTAATAACATTTCAGCGGTATCATCCCAGAAAGGATCTGACTTTGGTCCATCAGTCTGTCCTTTTACAATAGTGTTTGCAATAACATCTACATCTATTTCGCTTGCTATATGCATTAAAGGATTATATCCATCACTATTTTTTGGATTGACTAAATTTAATACTTTTATATCATAACCATGTTTTTTTAAATATCCAGCTGTTTGGTCGTAAATTTCTCCTTTCGGATCAGTAAATACATAAGAGCCTAAACATTGATAAGCATTTGGAAAAGAGTATGCAGATGACTTACCAGAACCAGAACCGTCCTACAATTAACGTATTTAGATTTCCTCTTTTATTTAAAGGTAAGTAATTATCTTCTGCTAAAATAATTCCTGAATCTTTACTAAGTACTCTATATTGTTCTCCTTTTTCGCTCCAATCACTAGAACCGTGTTCTATATCATAGTATTCTCCATGTGCTTTTGATTTTAAAAATCCTGTTATTGCACAAAATGCAAAAAATATAGTAAATACTAAAAATATAGTAAAAAATGTGCCAATATATTTAGCAGAAAACACCTGAAAGATACTTGTAAAACTTGTAATATTGATTATGATTTCTTCTATGAAATTAGTTAAATCAAATTGACCATTAGGTAACATAGAATCTACTGCTGTTTGAGCTATAGGCGCAACAAGAACTATGGATAAAATTATCCATAGCACTATCATAATAATTAAATATTTTTTATTGGCTTTTACTCCCGATTTGATTTTTTCCACTGTTTTCATAAAATTTTCTCATCTTCTTTCGTATAGATTTCTATATTTCCATTTCTGTATCTTTCTTTGCTTGTTTTGACTTAGTTTTTATTTCTTCTCTTTCTTCTACTATTTTATAAGAACCTTGTGGATATTGTATAACTTGTCCTTCATCACTTTTATATATGTCATTTTTATGTATAGTCCCTTCCTTTGCTTCACAAAGAGTAAAGTCTGGTACTAAATTTCCTTCATTTCCTGATAGTATTTGTAAGTTGCCTCTATCACTTTCTTTTGGCTCCATTGTTACACAACAAATTTCAATTTCACCTTTCTTTGAATCTACATTGGTTTGATTCATTCTTTCAATACCCCTTTCTAGTTATCCTTCTTTTCCCTTATTTCAAAGGCAAAGTATGATTTATTTGGTTTTAATTTACATTTTCCTTTTATTTCATTTGTTTGCTCATCAAAATACAATATTGGCTTTACTTCTTCTGTTGTTTCTGGGTCAATAATGGATATTGGCCTTTTTAAATTTGGTGTATATTTAAATTCTTTATATTCTGTTGCTTCTTCTGAATACAAAGTTTGAAACTTAATTGGTATTGGTTTTTTTGAAACTTTTACTTTATTATCTTCTAAAACGCCCATGTTAACTACTACCTTATCTTTTCCAAAAGATAAGATAACTAATTGCTCCTCATATTCTGGCTCATTAATAAAAAATGTTTTCTTTTTTAAGTTTCCATTTAATTCTTCAGCAGAAATCAATCTTTCTACTGTATACTTTGGGGCATTATTTAGATATTCTTTTTCTGTTTTATTCACTCTGTATATAACAGTACTTACTCCTTGGGGATCTGTTATACTAAAATGCTTTCCTCGTATTCCTTCCATTTTTTACTCTCCTTTTCTATGAACCATTTCCATAGTTTTTCCTTCGTTAATACCCAGATTTAATTATACTATGTAAACTTGGGTTTTGTCAATATTTTGAACGTTTTTTCCCATATTTTAGTTAATTTTAGGTATTTCTTGGTTCAAATTTTGATATTTCACTTAATTTTTTATATAATATTTCTTCTTCTTTTGTTATTTTTTTAGGTATGACAATTTTCACTTCTACAATTAAATCCCCTCTTCCTCCTTTTCCGTCTTTATATCCTTTTGAAGGAATTTTAATTGTTTCTCCACTACTAATTCCTTGTGGTATATATACTTGCAAACTTTCATCAATTGCATCTACCAATACTTTAGTTCCTAATGCTGCTTCCCAAGGTGTCAATAATAAATTTGTATAAAGGTCTATTCCTTGTAACATATACTTTTTAGAGTTTTCTATATTGATTTTAATAAATAAGTCTCCATTTTTCCCTCCGTTTTCTCCTGGTTTTCCCTGTCCTATGAGTCTTATTTTTTCATTATTTCTAATTCCTGCTGGTATTTCAACAGTAAATTTCTTCATTTTGCCTTCTACTGTTCTTAAAGTAATACTTTTTTTCTTGCCAAAGAATGCTTCTTCTACAGTAATTTGAATTTCCGTTTCTATATTTTCTCCCTTTTTAGGTACTTTTTTATTTGGTTTTGCATCTACATCTTTATGAAAATTACCAAATAATAATTCTAATAAACTAGCTTTTTTTTCTCTTTGCTTTCTATCTTGTTCTCTTTCTTTACGTTTACCTACATTTGCATACCAAGTTCTATCATATTTTTTCTTTTGATTTGTATCTGATAAAATCCTATATGCTTCGTTAATATCTTTGAATTTTTCTTCTGATATTCTATCTGTACTAACATCTGGGTGATATTTTTTTGCTTGCTCTCTAAATGCAATTTTTATTTCATCTATTGAAACTTTATTATTTTCTAATCCTAATATTTTGTAATAATCTTTGAATATCATTGTTTAACATCCTCCCAAATTCATGGTGCTTGTATTATATCATATTCATTTTTATATGGAAAGGATTTTTAATAAAAAAGGAAAAGATTTATTTCTCTTTTCCTGTAATTTCTTTTATTTTTAAATCTTTCAATGCAGGGTTATATAAGTTTTTTCCTGTATAATCAAACCTTGAACCATGACATGGACAATCCCATGTTTTATCAGCATCATTCCAACTAAGTAAACATCCTAAGTGTGTACATATTGGGTCAATAGCATATATTTTTCCAGTTTTATCTTTATAAATTCCCACTTTACTTCCTTGTATCTCTACAATTCCACCTTCATCATTTTTTATATCTTCTAGACTTTTGGTTTCTTGTTTTATTTTATCTACAACCAAAGATTTTGCTGTTTGACTTACCATATTTTTTACTTCATCAATATTAACAATTGGGTTGACTCTTGTTGCTGTAAATATTTCTTCATACTCATTTTTTTGCTTTCTAATTTTATCGCTAATTAATCTTGCTGCTACGTGGGAAGATGTCATTCCCCACTTATTAAATCCTGTCCCTACAAATACATTAGGAAGTAAATGAGAAAATTCTCCTATATAGGGGATTTTATCTAACGTAATACAATCTCTTGTACTATAACGATATTTTACTTTTGCCCCTGGATACCAATCTTTTATTTTTTCTTCTAGCTTTCCATAACTACTTTTATATGATACTTCTTCACCTGTTTTATGGTCTCCTCCTCCTAATAAAAGAAATGGCTTTCCTTCTATATTTGCTGTTCTTATAGAATATATCGGTGAACAAACATTAATATACATACCTTTTGGTAATTTCTGATTAATCTCTGCTCCAATTACATAAGATGAACTTTGATATATTTTTGAAAAATAAATACCAGGGAAGTTAATAAATGGATAATGTGTAGCTATAACAACATATTGTGCCGTAACTTTTGCTTTTTCTGTATGACAGATATATTCTTTATCCTGTTTTTCTATCTTTAAACAAGTGGTATGGCAAAATATTTCTCCTTTTTGTTCTATTATTTTTTCTTTTAATGCTTTCATATATTTTACAGGATGCATTTGTGCTTGATTTGGAAATTCTATTGCCCTTATAATTTCAAATGGTAAGTCTAATTTTTCTACTTCTTTTGCTTCTGGATTAATTCTTTGTAAAGCTTGTATTTCTTCTTGTATTTTTTCTTTTTCATCTAAAAAGGTAGTATAAACATAACTATTTTTTCTTTCAAAATCACATTCTATAGAATTATCCTCTATAATTTGCTGTATATCATGAATTGCTCTCTCATTTGCCTCAAAGTATTTTTTGGCATAATTTAATCCATATTGTTTTTCTAAATAATGATATATTAATCCATGTTGGCTTGTAATCTTTGCAGTAGTATATGCAGAAACTTTTGCTCCTATTTTATCTCTTTCTAATAAAATAACAGACAACCCTTGTTTTGTTAATAAATATGCTGTAGCTAAACCAAAAATTCCTCCCCCTATAACACATACCTCTGCCTTTTTATTTTCATTCAATTCTTTTTCTTGTGGGATATTTACTCCTTCTAACCATATTGATTTCATATTAGGTTACCTCCTATGGTTAGTATAGCCTTTTTCTTTTATTTTATTTATGAATTTGCATAGCTAAATGAATTAATTCATCTAGTAATTCTGTATATGTAATTCCACTTGCTTCCCATAATTTTGGATACATACTTATTTGTGTAAATCCTGGCATAGTATTAATTTCATTCAAAATAATTTCATTGCTTTTCTCTTCAACAAAGAAATCTACTCTTGCTAAGCCTTTAGCATCTACTACTTCAAAAGCTTTTACAGCAATATTACGTATTTTTTCAGAAATATCTTCTGGCAAATTAGCTGGTATTTGTGTTCTTGATTGCTGATTATGATATTTTGAATCAAACGTATAAAAATCTTCTGCAGATAGAACTTCTCCTATGCAAGATGCTTTTGGATTTTCATTTCCCAATACAGCACATTCTACTTCTTTTCCTTTTACTTCTTGTTCTATTAATATTTTTACATCATATTTTGCCGCTATTAAAATGGCTTTTTCTAATTCTTCTATATTTTCTGCTTTTGTTACTCCTACGGAAGAGCCAGAATTACATGGTTTTATGAACATAGGATAAGAAAGTGTTTTCTCTACTTCTTGCATAATTTGGGCTAACGACATTTTTTTCTTTGTATATTCCTCTGTTACATAATAATATGTTTCATTTTCATATGCTTGTATATATACATATTTAGCTTGCTTTATCTTAGCTTTTTCAAGTATGACTTTTGTATATGCTTTATCCATACAAATACTAGAAGCTAAAATATGACAGCCCACATATGGAATATTAAGAATTTCTAATAGTCCTTGTATACTTCCATCTTCTCCATATAATCCATGTAATACAGGAAATATGCAATCATATTTTTTTAATTCTTCTATGGGATTTACTAATTTTTCTATGTTTTTTACTGTTTCTCCTACTTGTAATTTTTCTAATTCTTCAATACTATCATGACAAATATACCATTCTCCCTCTTTACTTATATAAATTTTTTCTACGGTATAATGGTCTTTATTTAAATTTTTGATAACAGAAGCACCAGATACTATAGAAACATCATGTTCTGTAGATGCTCCCCCAAAAATAACACCTATTTTTTTCATTGTATCACTCCTATTTTAATATTTCTTCCGCTATTTTGAAAAATTTCATACTATTAGATGCTTTTATTAAAACTACATCATCTTTTTGTAAGATTTTTTTCAAAAGCTGGATAATTTTTTGATTTTGTTCTTCCTCATGAAAATAATAAATATTTTCTTTTTGCATTCCTTGTTTTTCTGCCTCTTCTATAATATATTTACTATTTTCCCCTGCACAAATTAATATATCTATATTGGATTGTGCAACTTCTTTTCCTACTTTTTTATGTAATTCTTCTGCGAAATTTCCTAACTCTAACATATCTCCTAATACTGCTATTTTACGATTATTTTCATATTTCGTAGATATATAGCCTAAAGAAGCCTTCATAGATTCATAACTTGCATTATAGGCATCATTCATAATAGTATATCCATCTTTTTGTGTAATTTCCATACGTTTATGAGTTAACTCAAATGTTGCAATTCCTTGTTTTATTTGCTCTATGTTCAAATGTAATATTTTGCCTACTGCTATTGCACAAAGTGCATTATATACAAAATGTTCTCCTCCCACTGGCACAAAAATTTTAGCATTTTTTCCCTCATGTTCTAATAGTTCAAAACTACTTCCTTCTTCTTGTTCTTGTATATTTTGTGCGAGTATTTGGCTATCATTGTGAATACCAAAGGTATGAATATGCATAGTTTTATTATTTTTCTCTTTTTCATACCAACCATGTAACATATCATTATCATTATTGATGACAATCTCTTTTTCTTTACATCCTTCTAAAATTTCTAATTTTGCTTTTAATATATTTTCTCTAGAACCTAAATTTCCTATATGTGATGTTCCTACATTCGTAATAACACATATATTAGGTTTTGCCATTTTTGTTAATTCCGAAATTTCTCCTTGATGGTTCATTCCCATTTCTATGACTAATGCTTCTTGATTTGTTAAAGATAATATTGTCATAGGAACACCTATTTGATTATTAAAATTTCCTTGTGTTTTTAATGTCGTATATTTTTGAGACACTACACTTGCAATTAAATCTTTTGTACTAGTTTTTCCTACGCTTCCCGTTACTGCAATTACTTTCAAGTCTGGATATAAGCTTCTTTTATATATTGCAATTTGCGCCAAAGCTTTTAATGTATCTGGTACTTTTATAATGAATTGATTGGTATATTTTTTTCTTTGCTCTTCAGGTATTTCTATATCTTGTATGATACATCCTATAGCTCCTCTTTTTAACGCTTCCTCATAGAAAATTCCTCCATTAATTTCTTCACCTGGAATTCCTACATGTACCTCTCCTTCTTTTAGCTTCCTTGAATCAAAGCAGTAATGTTCACATATTAAATCTTTTTGTTTTCCTCCACATATTAGCTCTCCTTGTGT
>CALWZX010000039.1 GCA_944386125.1 uncultured Clostridia bacterium
AACATATTATATCTCCTTTTCCTTTAGTTTTCTCTTTTTTTATCCATTTATACTTTTTACATTATATATTATTCTTTTGGTTAATTCTATTACTTTTTGGTTACATTTTTATTACATTTATGTTTCATTTTGGTAAAAAAAAATATAGCCAATGAATTTTTTATTCATTTAGCTATATTTTTTATTTAATCATACCATTCTAATTCATAATCACCAATTTTAACAATATCTTCTTCTTGAATTCCGGCTTTTTTTAAAGCTTCATCTAGTCCTAATTCGCTCATGTGTTTATGAAAATAATATAGAGACTCATTATCTGATATGTTAACACTTCTCATAATTTTTTCTACTGCTTTTCCTTCTACTATAAATATTCCATTTTCTTTTCTTATAGTAAATGGTGGTTCTTCCTCTTCTAGCGTATATACTTTTTTATCTGCAATTGGTATTATTTCTTCTTTTGGCAATGTTTTTAATACCTCTACTACTCTATTTAATAGTTTGTCTATACCTTCCCCTGTAGCTGCTGAAATTTTAAAAATTTCCATATTTCTTTGTTTTGCTAATTCTTCTAAGGATGTGTATAAACTTTCATCTTGCATAATATCTATTTTATTAGCTACAATAATCTGTTTTCTATTTGCTAATTTTTCACTATATTCTTTTAATTCATTATTGATAACTGTAAAATCTTCTACTGGATTTCTACCTTCTGAACCCGAAACGTCAATAACATGTAATAGCAACCTAGTTCTTTCAATATGTCTTAAAAATTGTAATCCTAACCCTGTTCCTTTACTTGCACCTTCTATAATTCCTGGAATATCTGCTATAACAAAACTATCTCCGTATTTTGATTTTACTACTCCTAAATTAGGTTCTAAGGTAGTAAAATGATAGTCTGCAATTTTGGGTGTAGCAGATGTTGTTTTAGATAAAAATGTAGATTTTCCTACATTTGGGAAACCAATTAATCCTACATCTGCTAACAGTTTCAATTCTAAAATTACTTCTTTTTCTTCTCCTTTTTCTCCATCTTGTGCAAATCGAGGAGCTTGTCTTGTAGAAGTGGCAAAATGTGAATTTCCTTTTCCGCCTCTTCCACCTGCTAATATTAATGTTTTCTGTCCCTTTTGAGATAAATCTGCTAATATCTTTCCAGTTTCTGCATCCTTTACTATGGTTCCTATTGGTACACCTATACTTAAATCTTCTCCACTTTTTCCATATCGATGTGCTCCTTCACCATTTGCTCCATTTTGTGCTTTAAATTTCTTTTTATAACGGAAGTCAATCAATGTGTTGGCATCTGGATCTACTTCAAAATAGATATTTCCGCCTTTTCCTCCGTCTCCTCCGTCAGGTCCACCGGCTGCTACATATTTTTCTCTTCTAAAAGATATTGCTCCATTTCCGCCATCTCCTGACTTAATCCATATTTTCACATAGTCTGTAAACATTTTCTTCTCCTTCTTAATTATTTTCGAAATAATCTAATTTCATTGCTTTTTTTACCTTCTGCATAGTTTGTTTAGCAACTTTTTGTGCCTTCATAGTTCCTTCTAATAAGATTTTATCTACTATTTCTGGATGGTTTTCATAATACTTTCTTTTTTCTCTTATTGGTTTTAATGTTTCAATAATATTTTGTGCTAATTGCTTTTTACAAGCTACACATCCTCTTTGTCCATTTCTACATTCTTCACAGATTGTCTTTACATCCTCTGCATTTGTAAATAATTGATGATAATATGCTACCATACAGATATCTGGATTTCCCTTATCATCTTTACGAATTCTTGAAGGATCTGTAACTGCACCCATTACTTTTTTAGTAATTTCATCTTCTGAATCTGATAAATATATGGCATTTCCTAAAGATTTTCCCATTTTTTCATTACCATCTAATCCTTTTATTCTTTTTCCCGATGATAATACTGCTTCTGGCTCTACTAATACTTCTCCATATATACTATTAAATTTTCTTACTATTTCTTTACATTGCTCAATTAAAGGAAGTTGATCTTCTCCAACTGGTACAATCTCTCCTTCAAATGCTGTAATGTCTGCTGCTTGACTTACTGGATATCCTAAAAAACCATAAGTAACACTTTCTCCAAATAAATCTCTTTTTTGTGCAATTTCTGTTTTTACAGTAGGATTTCTTTGTAAACGTGCAATCGTTACTAAATTAGAATAAAATACTGTTAATTCTGCTACTTCTGGGATCATAGATTGTATATATATTGTTGTTTTTTCTGGATCAATCCCACAAGATAAATAATCTATTGCTACTTCTCTTACATTTTTTCTTACTTTTTCTGGTTGATGAAAATTATCTGTTAAAGCCTGCACATCAGCAATTAATATGTATGGATCATACTCTCCTGAATTCTGTAATTCTACTCTCTTTTTTATGGAACCAAAATAATGTCCTATATGTAATCTTCCTGTTGGTCTATCTCCTGTTAAAATTCTTTTTTTCTTATTCTCCATTGCTCTATCTCCTATTTTTATATTCTCATTTATTATACCCAATTTTCCTATTTTTTACAAGTAGTCTATGCTTAAAAATAAGAAAAGTGGCTTCGTCTTTTCTAGCATTTTGCTTTGCAAATATACACGGTCTAAGGAAATTTAACTTTATTGTATAGCAAAAATCAAAGATTTTTGCTATACAATAAAAAGGATTAGAAATTTCTTCCTAACCCTTGTCAATTTATTTTTTTGCTTCCTCAGTTTCTACTGAATAAACACTTACTTGTTTTTTATCTCTTCCAAGTCTTTCAAATTTTACAGTTCCATCTATTAAAGCAAATAATGTATCATCGCTTCCGATTCCTACATTTTTTCCTGGATGGAATTTAGTTCCTCTTTGTCTTACTAGAATATTTCCAGCTAAAACAAATTGACCATCTGCTCTTTTAAGACCTAAACGTTTAGACTCACTGTCTCTACCGTTTTTAGTACTACTCTGACCTTTCTTATGAGCCATGCTTATTTCACTCCTTTCTAGTTTTGGTTATTTTGCTTTTCAAACTATTCTGCAACTTTTTCTGCTTTTTCAGCTTTTGGTTCTGCAGCTTTTCGTGTAGTTTGTGCAATTTTAGTAATTTCTACTTTTGAATATGGTTGTCTATGTCCTTGTGTTCTTCTATAGTTTTTCTTTGCTTTGTATTTGTAAACTATAATTTTCTTTCCTTTTCCGTGAGAAACTACTTTTCCTTCTACTTTTACACCTTTAACGTAAGGAGTTCCAACTTCTACTTTTTCATCATTAGAGAATACAATTACATTACTAAATGTAACTTTTTTTCCTTCTTCTACATCTAATTTTTCGAAGAATACTACATCTCCTTCTGATACTTTGTATTGTTTTCCACAGCTTTCAATTATTGCGTACATGAATGTACACCTCCCTTATATGTATACTCGCTAAGCATAAAATACTAGGTAGTTAAAACTTATATTTAACATTTCAAACCCGACCTAGGCGGCTTACAGGTAAATATTTTACCATAAAAAGTATTACTTGTCAATTTTTTCTAAGTGAAAATTTAAATAATCTGCACTAATTAGTTGAAATTGAATATTTTCTATTATGCCTTCTACAGCATCTGCATGTGATTTTCCATGAAGATGGCCATAATAGCATCTATGAATTGGATATTTCTTTATTTCTTCTAAGAAAGGAGATTGATATATTGTTTTATTTTTCATAATAGCACGAGAAATTGGTGGATAATGAAAAATTGCTATCATTTCTTCGTTTTCCATTTTGCTTACCCCATCTTGTATAGATAATGTTAACCTTGCAATTTCTCTATTCATCATTTTTTCGTTTTCTTGGCTTTCTAATAAATTCCAGCCTCTTGTTCCTATAAAAATCTTATCTTCTACTTTTATACTATTATTATATAAAAATTCAATATCTGTAAATTCACATTTTTGCAAATATTCTTTCATCTTTGTAATGGTTGTCCACCAATAATCATGATTTCCTTTTAATAATATTTTTTTACCTGGCAAGTTATGTATAAATTGGAAGTCTAAATACGCATCTTCCAAGTGCATAGCCCAAGAGAAATCACCTGCAAGTATTACAGTATCTCCTGGTTCTACTTTTTGCAACCAATCTTCTTTTATTTTTTCACTGTGATTTTCCCAATTAGCTCCAAAAATACTCATCGGCTTGTCTTTTGCAAAAGATAAGTGTAAGTCACCTATTATATAAATTGCCATATTTTTCCCTTTCCTATGTTTATTTTTCTTCATTTTCATATGCTATTTTTAAGTTTGGAATAGCATTTAATGTTAGACCAGCTGTTTTACCATTCATGTATTCATAATATCCAGAGCATGCTATCATAGCTGCATTATCTGTACATAAAACAGGTTGCGGATAATATATTTTATATTTCTCTTCCTGCCCTAGCTTTTCAAATTCTTCTCGTATATAAGAATTGGCAGAAACTCCACCAGCTAAGGCAATCACGTTTATATCAAATTGTTTTGCTGCTTTTTTAGTATTTTGTACTAGCACTTCTGTTACTGCTTTTTCAAAACTTGCTGCTAAATCTGCATGATTCACTTCTGGATTTTTATGATGTAAATTAATAACTGCCGTTTTTATTCCACTAAAACTAAAGTCTAGATTGTCAAAATAAGTTTTAGGAAGCTCTATATTAGCTGTTCCTTGTTTGGCTAATTTATCTATTTTAGGTCCTCCTGGATAACCTAATCCAATAACTCTTGCTACTTTATCGAAAGCTTCTCCTATAGCATCATCTCTTGTTTTACCCAAAATTGTAAATTTGTCATAGCTTTTTACATGAACTAAATGAGTATGCCCACCTGAAATAACTGCACATAAAAAAGGTGGCTCTAACTCTGGATGAGAAATATAGTTCGCTGCAATATGGCCTTCTATATGATTTACTGCAATTAAAGGTTTCTTTGCTGCATAGCTTAATGCTTTTGCATAAGATACTCCTACTAATAAAGCTCCCACTAAACCAGGTCCATAAGTACATGCTATAGCATCTATATCTTTTAATTCCATTTTTGCTTCTACAAGTGCCTTTTCTACTACATGAGAAATTGCTTCTACATGATTTCGAGAAGCAATTTCTGGAACAACACCACCAAATTTTTCATGTATATCTATTTGTGAACTAATAATATTAGATAATACTTCTCTTCCATTTTTTACTACAGCTGCTGCAGTCTCATCACAACTTGTTTCAATCCCTAATATATATATGTCTTTCTCCTTCATTTTCTTTCTCCTACAATTAGAATAATATTCCTATCCCAAATATTTGTGCACATAACCATAAAATTCCATTCATTACCCAATCAATTACTGGGGATATGATATATCCTGCTATACCTGTTATCCATATAGCAATAAATATAATATAAAATATATATCCATTTCTATCAAGCCATTCTTTTGCAGAATATGGTAAGAAATGTCTTAATATTTTAGATCCATCTAAAGGAGGAAGGGGAATTAAATTAAATACTCCTAATCCTACATTAATTATAGCTGTAATAGACACTAGAGATCGTATTACAGTTCCTACATTGCTAACTAAAAAATTATATGGTGCAAATTTTAATATAGCACAGTATATCATCGAAAATACAAAAGCAAGAAGAATATTCATTAAAGGTCCAGCTATAGAAACTATCGCTTCTCCTGCTGATTGAGATATTTTTCTTGTAAAATTTCTTGTGTTAATTTCTACTGGTTTTCCCCATCCAAATCTTGCAAATAATAACAATATTGAACCAATTGGATCTAGATGTGCAAGAGGGTTTAACGTTAGTCTTCCTTGCCTTTTAGGTGTATCATCTCCTAATTTATCAGCTGCAAATGCATGAGCAAACTCATGAAAGGTAATAGCTATTAAAACTGCTGGAATTGTTAAAACTAAATTCATTAAATTTGTTGGATTTTGTAAATATGACCCTAAAGAAAATATTATTAAAACTGCTAAAATTATATAAAAAATTCTATTATCTATTTGAAACATAAATTCTCCTTTCTTATTTTTCTTAATTTATCTTTTGTTTTCATGAGAATTTTTATTTTTTTGTTATCATAAAAATTCTTTTTACATAGTTAGTCTCTTTATTTCATTTCTTTGCAATTACATTTTTTCATTATTTCATCAATTTTATTGGTTATTTCATTTATATCACTATAAGCTATCAATTCAATTTTTTCATTGCCTTTTAAAAGACTAGAAATATTTGCATTCTTTTCATAAACTGCATAAATCTTTTTTTCTAGTTTTTCTGCATAGGCAATTTCATATCCAACTCCCAAGGATGCTATTGTTACATCTGCAAACACTATATCACATTCTTCTAACCATTTAATATCTCTTTTATACACCTCTTTTGGTGTTAAATTTTCTCCTTTTGTTGAGAGCTCTGGATTAGCAACATGTTTCGTTAAAACTTTTCCTCCATTTTTTTCAAATTGCTCAACCATCTTCGCATAATCATAAACCTTTTCTCTTCCTGCTTTAATCGCTCCTGCAAAATATATTTTCAAATCCATTATCCTCCGATTATAAATTACTTAATATATTTTTAATGCTATTACCCTTAAATATGATTATTTTTATTATATTTCAATATTTTTAAAGTTTTATAGAATATATGAAAACTGATTAAACATTATTAAGCTAAAGGTTTCATTGTTGGGAATAATAATACATCTCTAATAGATGCCGAATCTGTAAGTAACATAACTAATCTATCTATTCCTATTCCTAATCCTCCTGTTGGTGGCATACCATATTCTAATGCATTAATAAAGTCATCATCCATCATATTGGCTTCTTCATCACCTTTTTCTCTTGCTTCTACTTGCTTTTTAAATCTCTCATATTGGTCAATTGGATCATTTAATTCAGAATAAGCATTAGCATATTCTCTTCCTCCTATAAATAATTCAAATCTTTCTGTTAATCTAGGGTCAGAAGGTTTTCTTTTTGTTAATGGAGATACTTCTACAGGATAGTCATAAATAAATGTTGGTTGTACTAAAGTATCCTCTACTTTTGCTTCAAATACTTGATTAATAATTTCTCCTCTTGTTATTTTCAAACTGTCAATTTCTACATTTATTTTTTTAGCAATTTCTAGCGCTTCTTCGTCAGTTTCGATAGTATTAAAGTCAATTCCTGTTTGTTCTTTTATTGCTTCTATCATACTTATTCTTTTCCAACTTGGTGTTAAATCAATTTCTTGTCCTTGATAAGTAATTGTAGTAGTTCCTAGTACATTTTTTGCTACTCTTGTAATAATTTCTTCTGTAATATTCATCATATCATGATAATCTTGGTAAGCTGCATAAAGTTCTATATTAGTAAATTCTGGGTTATGCTTTATATCCATTCCTTCATTTCTAAACATTTTTCCCATTTCATATACTTTGTCAAATCCACCCACAATTAATCTTTTTAAGAATAATTCGTTAGCAATTCTTAAATACATATCTATATCTAGTGTATTATGATGTGTAATAAATGGACGAGCATTAGCCCCACCTGCTATTACATTTAAAATAGGAGTTTCTACTTCTAAATATCCTTTTTCATTTAAAATATTTTTAACCTCTTGTAAAATTTTAGTTCTTTTTAAGAATGTATCTTTTACTTCTGGATTAACAATTAAATCTAAATATCTTTGTCTATAACGTAAATCTGTATCTTTTAATCCATGAAATTTCTCTGGTAATGGTCTTAATGATTTTGAAAGTAAAGTAACTTCTTTAGCGTGTATAGAAATTTCTCCTGTTTTAGTTTTGAAAACAAATCCAGTAATTCCAATAATATCTCCTATATCATCTTCTTTAAATTGCTTATAACTTTCTACTCCTAATTCATTAATGCTGACATAACTTTGAATTTTCCCTTCACTATCTTGTATATGACAAAAAGAAGCTTTTCCCATAATTCTTTTTGCCATTATTCTTCCTGCTATAGTAACATCTTTTCCTTCTAATTCTTCATAATGATCTACTATTTGTTTACTAGTATGTGTTCTGTTAAATTTTGTAATATTAAATGGATTTTTTCCTTCTTCTTTTAATTTATTTAATTTTTCCTTTCTTATTTGTACTAGGTGATTTACATCTTCCATTTCCTCTTGTGGTGTTTGATTTTCATTCATTGCTTATTTCTCTCCTTTATCTATTTTTATACATCGTATATTATACCCCATAAACCAGAAAATGTAAACTATTCTAATTTAAAAAACACAAGAAGTTTGAAGTTTCTTCTTGCGTTACATTGCTTTTCTTAATTCTATTGCATGCTCTATTGCAATTTTAGTAATTTCACCACTTGCAATTCTTGCAATTTCTTTAATTGTTTCATCTTCGTCTAAATATTGAATTTGTGTTTTTGTTCTTTCATTTTCTGTAACTTTACTAATATAATAATTATAGTCTCCTTTTGCTGCAATACTTGCTAAGTGTGTAATACATAAAATTTGATGATTTTTTGCAATTTTCTTCATTTTGTCTGCTACTGATTTTGCAGCTTTACCACTAATTCCTGTGTCTATTTCATCAAATATAAGTACTGGTACTTTATCTACATCTGCTAAAACTGATTTAATTGCTAGCATAATTCTTGACATTTCTCCTCCTGATGCAATTTTTGTTAATGCTTTTTCTTCTTCTCCTGTATTAGTCGTTATAAAAAATTCAATTGTATCTAAACCATTTTTATTATATTCTTTTTCGTTCAAATTTATGTGAACTGCAAATTTGGCATTCTTCATTTCTAAATCTTGTAATTCTTGATTAATTCTTTCTGATAGTTCAATTGCCTGTTTTTCTCTTATTTCGTGCATTTGCATTGCATATTGATTCATCTTTGCTTCTATTTTTTTCTGTTCTTCTTTTAATTTCTCATTTATTTCCTCAGCATTTTCAATTTTTTGTATTTCTTCTTGCACAGAATTTTTATATGCTAATATTTCAGATATTTGGTTTCCATATTTTCTTTTTAAATCATAAATCAAATCTAACCTTTTTTCTATCATATCTATCTGAGAAGCATCAAAATCTGTCTCTTCGTTCATATTAGCGATATCTCTTGCTATTTCTTGCATATCGTAATATATATTTTTTAGTTCCTTTAGTTTTTCTGCATATTGTTCATGAATATCTTCTATCTTTTCTAATGCTTTAATTGTAATATGAATTGCATCTATTGCTCCTTCCTCTATAGCATTTGTAGCTGTTTGTAAATTTTCTGCTATTTTTTCTGCATTTAGCATCATTTTTTGTTTTTCCTCTAATTCTTGCTCTTCTCCTTCTTTTAAATTAGCCTCTTCAATTTCCTTTAATTGATACTTTAATAAATCTAATCTCCTTTGTTTTTCTATATCATCTCCATAGTTTTGTTTTAATTCTTGTTCTATTTCGCAATATCTATTATATAATTTTCGATATTCTTGTTTTTTTATTTGTATTTTTTCTCCTATATAGCTGTCCAAATATCCTATATGAGAAGCTTTATCTAATATAATTTGATTATCTTTTTGTCCATGAATATCTATAATGTTTTTCATAATTTCTTTTAATTCTGTTACTGTTATCATTCTCCCATTAATCTTACACATATTTCTTCCATTAGCATATATTTCACGAGATATAATAATATTTCCATCTACAGCCATAGGGTGTTCTGGCATAAAAATACATGCCTCTACATAAGAATGTTCTTCTCCTCTTCTAATCATTTCTTTTGAAAATCTATTTCCGGCAATAATTCCTAATGCATCTATAATTAAGGTTTTTCCCGCTCCAGTTTCTCCTGTTAACACATTTAACCCCTGTTCTAAGTTAATACTAATATCATCTATAATTCCTATATTTTTTATATGTATAGTTGTTATCATTTTTATTAAACTTGTCCTTTCTTGTATCACATATTTGTGATACTTACTTTATTTTATTAGCTTGTAATTGGAATTCTCCCATGTTTGTTCTTGCATAAATATTTAATTTATTTCCTACTAATTCTGCAACAATATTATATTGTAATGTTAGCATATTGTTTTTTAAATTTCCTGAAATATAACATTTATTTCCTTCCACTTTGCCACCTACAATATCACTTTTATTTCCCATCATTTCTATTGTTCCATTTAAATTATTTCCATTTGTTTTTAGATAAATTTTTGCTTGAATTGGTCCCATTGGTGTTTTTATGCTAGTTTCATAAATTCCGTCCATCTTTTTTCCTCCTTTGTTTATTAGTATATGCAATTAGTATTGTAAATTGCTAATTTCTTTTGCATATTTCTCATAATTAGGCATATATTTTTCTAACATTTGATAAAAAGATTTTGTATGATTTTTATAACGTAAATGACAGAACTCATGTAATACTATATATTCTATTGTTTCTTTTGAATATGTTACCATTTTAGGATTCCAAATAATTTTTCTTTGCTCTATGCATTTTGCTAAATTTCTCTCCATAAAACGAATTTCATAATCTTCTGGTGCAATTTCTAACATAACTCTTATTTTTTCCATTGCATTTTCTATTTCTTTTTCGGCTACCATTTGATACATTTTATTTACAAGCATTTCTATAACTTCTTGCTCACCTATTTTTTTGTACTTACTAGGAAGTTCTACTTGTATATTTTGTTCTTGTATTGTTAATGATGGAGTTTTAACATTTCTATATTGTACTATTATTTGATAAACCTGCCCTAAAAGTTTTATTTTTGTCATTTTTTCTTTTCTTTTTTCTTCGTATTCTGCTAATTTATTTAGTATCCATTGTTTACGTTCTTGTACTAATTTTTGTATTTGACTGTTGGTTGTATACCAAGGAGCATTAATTACAACTTCTCCATTTTGTATTGATATATACACATCTGAATTGTATGCCTTATTTACAGTATAGGTTATAATATTATTTTTGGTTCTTATTAAACTCATAATTAATCCTCCTTATTTTTTTAGAACTCTTGTTCGCTTTTGATGTTTTTATTTTATATCCGATTTTTTATTTTGTCAATACTTTTTTGCAAAAATTTGTTTGTTTTTTTATTTTGTTTTTGGTAATGCAAAAAACTCGTGAATTTCTAGTAAAATTCACGAGTTTTATTTTTATTTAAATATTTCTTGAATTCTTTTCATCGCTTCTTGTGTGTTTTCTTTTGTATTAAAAGCTGTCAATCTAAAATACCCTTCTCCACTAGGACCAAAACCTACTCCAGGTGTTCCCACTACATTTGCTTTTTCTAGTAGTAAATCAAAGAAATCCCAAGATTTCATATGATTTGGACATTTCATCCATATATATGGCGAATTTATACCACCATACGCCTGCAAATTTGCTTTTTTTAATTCATTTAAAATAATTTTTGCATTTTCTTTATAATAAGCAATATTTTTCTGAATTTGTTTCTTTCCTTCTTCCGAATATGTTGCTTCAGCTGCTCTTTGTACAATATACGATGTTCCATTAAATTTGGTACTTTGTCTTCTATTCCACATATTATTTAAATCATATTTTATTTCTTTTGGTACTACCGTATATGCACATCGAATTCCCGTAAATCCTGCTGTTTTAGAAAAGCTTTTAAACTCTACTGCTACTTGCTTTGCTCCTTCTATTTCATATATAGAATGTGGTATATTCTCTTCTTCTATAAAAGCCTCATATGCCGCATCATATAAAATGATGCTTTCATTTTGAATTGCATAATCTACCCATTTTTTTAATTCTTCTTTATTTAAAACTGTTCCTGTAGGATTATTGGGAAAACATAAATAAATGATATCTACTTTTTCCTTTGGTAATTGTGGTATAAAATGATTTTTTTCTGTTAGTGGCATATATACTACCTTTTCATATTTTCCCTCTAAAAACTTTCCTGTTCTTCCTGCCATTACATTTGTATCTATATATACAGGATATACAGGGTCTGTAATTGCAATAATGTTATCTTCTGAAAATAGTTCCTGAAAATTGGCAGTATCACATTTTGCTCCATCTGAAACAAAAATTTCATCCATTTGAATATCTATGCCTCTTTTTTTATAGTCTTCTTGCATGATTTTTTCTCTCAAAAAATCATATCCTTGTTCTGGTCCATACCCTCTAAACGTCTCTTTATGAGCCATTTCTTCTGCTGCTTTTTTTATTGCTTCTGTAACAACTGTTGGGATTGGCAAAGTCACATCTCCGATTCCCATTTTTATAATTTTGGCTTCTGGTTGTTTTTTCTGATATTCTTCTACCTTTTTTGCAATTGTAGAAAATAAATAACTCTTTTGTAATTTTTGATAATTTTCATTAATTTTTACCATTGTTTTTCCTCCATTTCTCCTTCAAATACAGTTCTTGCCGGTCCTGTCATATACACATGTTTATCTTCTTGATTCCAACTTATTTCTAATTCTCCACCTAATAGCCTAACTGTTACTTGATGATTTAATTTTTGTTGCATAATTCCTGCAACAACGGATGCACAAGCTCCTGTTCCACAAGCCAAAGTTTCTCCTGTTCCTCTTTCCCACACTCTCATGATAATATGTTCTCTATCAATAATTTGTATCCATTCTACATTTGTTTTATTAGGAAATATTTCATGTTTTTCTATTTTTGGTCCATATTTTTCAATATCCAATTCTTGCATATCGTTTATAAATGTCACTGCATGAGGATTTCCCATAGAAA
The DNA here is from genome assembly GCA_944386125.1 of uncultured Clostridia bacterium. Lineage (GTDB taxonomy): Bacteria > Bacillota > Clostridia > TANB77 > CAG-508 > UMGS1663. Next base: position 12,738 of record CALWZX010000039.1, read on the forward strand.
CACACATAAATTCAAATTTCTTATCTTCTACATTTAATGTAATTGGATTAGCTATTGCATTTACTGGTATTTTTTCTAGTTGCAAAATGGGTTTTCCCATATCTACTGTTACTTTTTCTACTTTTCCTTCCTTTATTTTTAGTTGTAATTCTTTAATTCCTGCTAATGTTTCCACTGTAATTTTTGTTTTGTCAGTAAGATGTTTGTCATATACAAATTTTCCCACACATCGAATTCCATTGCCACACATCTCTGCTTCACTTCCATCATTGTTAAACATACGCATTTTAAAATCCGCAATTTCACTTTTGCAAATTAAAATTAGCCCGTCCGCACCTACTCCAAAGTGCCTGTCACTAATAAATTTAGCTAGAGATGACTCGTTTTGTATTTCTTGCTTTTTAGAGTAGCAATCTATATAAACATAATCATTCCCTAGCCCTTCCATTTTTGTAAATTTTATCATAATTTTCACCTCTTAATGGGTATTAATACTAAGTAAAAATGTATTTACATTTTTATTGTTTTTTATTCTATCATATATATGTGAAAAAGGAAAGAGTATTCTAAAAAATTAGAATACTCTGAAAATAAAAGGGGATATTATTATTTTTTTAATTAATTTCCTATAGGCATCTACTTCCTTTCTTTTATGTATATCTATATTGTCATTATTTTCTCATCTTGTATATTTCCTATTAATTTCTTATAGGCATTCACTTCCTTTCTTTTTGTTGTATTTATTTTACCGATTATTTATGTTCTTTTGTTGTTTTTTTATAGGTTTTTGTGTAAAGTATATGTGAATGTTTTATGAACTACCTAATTATTGTTTTTTTTAAAAAATTATAAAAAAAGTGTTGACATTTTTACCAAAATCTTGTATACTTAATTTCGTCAGCAGGAAAAGGTCGCTTAGCTCAGCTGGGAGAGCATCTGCCTTACAAGCAGGGGGTCATAGGTTCGAGCCCTATAGCGACCACCAT